>DATLHT010000528.1:0-2077 GCA_035539795.1 Burkholderiaceae bacterium | reverse complement strand
TGCCACGCGCATCCGTGGTTGCCGAACCGTGCGGCGTCGACACGCGCGCGCCGCTCGCCGGTGCCCCCGCATCACGTACCAGGATTTCCACCGCGAGCGCCTGGGTTGACGACAATGCGAGCGCCAGGGCAAGCGCCAATGGTTTCTTCTTGTGCTCCATGTTTCAGCCGGTTCCTTGTGTCTGGTTGCAGGACCCGGTATCAGCCCTCCTCCAGGCACATACCGGTGCATCGCCCTGCATTCTGCCGAACTCACGGCTTTAATGCAACTCTGTTGCTTTAGCATCAATGTTGCATGAGCAACCCAGTTGCATTCAATGGCTCGATGCCATCGCTGCCTGCCCCACATGCACCAGCACATCCGCAATGTCTATCCCTTACCATGCTTCGAGTGCCGTTATTGAGGACACGTGGGGAGTTTTGCCTAAAATCAAAAGAAGTGCCCGCGCTGGCGAATCTGCCGGCGCAGACGCGTTCGCTTGACTGTTCTGGCTGGGGAGACATGCTCGAAATCATCGAGACGCTCCATTGGGGCGCCATATTCCAGATCATCCTGATCGACATCCTGCTTGGTGGCGACAACGCGGTTGTTATCGCCCTGGCGTGCCGAAACCTGCCCGCGCAACAGCGCATGAAAGGCATTCTCTGGGGCACGGCTGGCGCCATCCTGTTGCGCGTGCTGCTGATCGCGTTTGCACTGGCGCTGCTGGATATTCCCTACCTGAAGGTAGCGGGCGCGATTCTGCTCGTATGGGTCGGCATCAAGCTGCTCGTCCAAGATGATGACGAGCACGGTGATATCGCAGGGGGTGCATCCATCCTGTCGGCCGTGAAGACCATCATCGTCGCCGACTTCGCAATGAGCCTCGACAATGTGATTGCGATTGCCGGCGCCGCGCAAAATGCCGATGCGGCGCATCAGCTGTATTACGTGATCTTTGGCCTGTGCGTGAGCGTGCCAATCATCATCTGGGGCAGCACGCTGGTGCTGAAGCTGATCGACCGCTTCCCGATCGTCATCGTCTTCGGCGCGGGCCTGCTGGGCTGGATCGCCGGCGGCATGCTGATCACCGATGTTTCGGTCGCCGAACATTTCGGTCCGCCGAGCGCGATGCTCAAGCTGATCGTGGAAATCGTCACCGCCGTACTTGTCATGGTGGTCGGGAGATGGCTCGCAGTACGCAAGCGGCGCACCCTTGAAGCCCGCGCGGCCCTTGCGACGATACAAGCACGTTCGCGCAAGAATCCGGAGCACCGCTAAAAAAGCGACAAGCAAAGCCGCGCAGCACGCGCGCCAATAAAAAAGACCCGCTCGGGGGAGCGGGCCTGCACAAACCATGGATGAAATCTTTCACAGACTTCGGGGGCCGACGCGCGGGAGCAGAGTCACCACAGCGGCGGCACCAGGCATTCTGGCGGAGAGAGGGGGATTCGAACCCCCGATAGGCTATTAACCTATACACGCTTTCCAGGCGTGCGACTTAAACCACTCATCCATCTCTCCGGAAGCCCGCGATTATAGCAGAAGCTATTCTGCTGTCGCGCATTTTTGGGTGCGTCATCTGCTTGATCGGCGCACCGCCACGGCGCACCTCCTCCCTCATCCGCCCCGGATATAGGACACGAACTTCCCGATCACCGGCCGGTTCGGCTGCGTCAGCAAGCTGACGAGAATAGCCGTGGCAAACCCGGCTGGAACGCCGAATGCGCCCGAGGCAATCGGATCGACACCGAACCAGCGGTCGCCGAAGATGCCGGTCATGCGCGTGAAGAACGGATAGTTGACGAAGATGTAGTAGACGCTGACGGACAGGCCGACCAACATGCCCGCGACCGCGCCGGCGCGAGTGGTGCGGCGCCAGAAGATGCCCAGTACCAGCGCGGGGAAAAAGCACGAGGCGGCAAGAGAGAAGGCCGCGCCCACGAGGAACAGGATGTTGCCGGGCCGCAGCGAGGTGGCATATGCCGCCGCGAGCGCCACCGCCAGCAGTACGATCTTGGCAGTGGTGACGCGCTTCTGGTGCGTGGCGCTGCGGTTGACCATGTGGTAGTACACGTCGTGCGACAGGGCATTGGCG
>DATLHT010000527.1:0-1700 GCA_035539795.1 Burkholderiaceae bacterium | reverse complement strand
GTAGTGCTAAAGCAGGAACTCAACCTCGACGTCAGCCTGGAGCGCTTTCAGCTCGATAGCCTAGCTCTACGCGCGACCGATAAGCCATCCGACCCGCGACTCGCCGAAGTTCGCCGGTTGCATGACCATGCTCCGCTCGGCAATGTCACCTATCACCACCACGCCGACTTCATGACGCCGATCGCCAGCGGCTCGTTCCTCACCAGCGGTATGGTGATCTGTCCTTGCAGTGGCAGCACGGTCGCCGGCGTCGTGCATGGCACCGGCGATAACCTGATTCACCGCGCGGCCGACGTGCATCTCAAAGAGCGCCGCAAGCTAGTGCTGGTCCCGCGTGAAACGCCGCTGTCGGTCGTGCAGCTCGAGAATATGGCCCGCGCCGCGCAAGTCGGCGCCGTCGTGCTGCCCGCCATGCCTGGCTGGTATCACGGCGTCGATTCCTTGCAAGACTTGATCGACTTCGTCGTCGCGCGAATTTTGGATCAGATTGGCGTGCAGCATAGGCTGATGCAGCGCTGGCAGGAGGATGCCTAATGTATCTCTTTACCTCCGCCCCAACGGGACAAGGCAGGATAGCCCAGGGCAACGCCCTGGGAAGCGAATGGCCTGCTGCCGCACATCGAGATTTTTTGCATCAGCACCCTGTAGGGGTGCGGCCCCGCTGCGTACTGCCGCACGCCTTCAGCGTGCACATACAATTTCGCAATGCGGTCAAACAAACCCAGGGCGTTGCCCTGGGCTGTCCTGCCATGCCCCTACGGGGCGGAAGAATACATGCTCACTAAGGTTGGCCATTTACTGGCGCTCGTTCGCTTCAGCCATACGATCTTCGCGCTGCCGTTCGCAATGCTCGCGGCGGTGATGGCTTGGAACACGCCTGCGCCGGAGGGGCTGACGAAGCCGAGCTTTGCGCTCGAGCACTGGATCGGCATCGTGCTGTGCATGATCGGGGCCCGCAGCGCGGCGATGGCGTTTAACCGGCTGGCCGATCACAAGCTCGATGCACTCAATCCGCGCACGCAAGGCCGTCACATTCCCGCAGGGCTCCTAACCGTCGGGACGGTGATCCTGTTTACCGTCATCAGCTCGGCTATTTTCGTGGCCGGCACGCTGCTGTTCCTGCCAAACATCCTGCCCATCGTTCTGGCCGTGCCGGTGCTGCTGGGCCTGACCATCCTGCTGTGGGTGGCCGGTTTTGATATCATTTATGCTTGCCAGGATTACGACTACGACGTGCAGGCCCGCCTGCGCAGCGTTCCGGCGAAGCTGGGGATTCTGGGTGCGTTGCGAGTGGCCGCCCTTTGTCATCTGGCGATGGTGGTCGCCCTCGTATCGCTGCCGCTGGCTTGCCCGCAACTCGCCCTCGGCTGGCTGTACTGGGCGGGAATCGCAGGCGTCGCCGGGTTGCTGGTTTATGAGCACTGGCTGGTCGGCCCGACGGACCTGTCGCGGATTAATGCCGCCTTTTTCCGCGTGAATGCCGTCGTCAGCGTTGGCCTGTTCGTCATCGGTGCGATTGATATGCTGACGTAGTTAACTACTTCCGTTGAAGCCGGTTAGTTAAAGAGAATTCAAGACAAGATTCACCACGGAGACACGGAGGAACACGGAGAGGAAGCGAAGTAGAACCGCAGATAAACGCGGATGCACGCAGATTAAAAACAATATGGATCTCTTATCTGCGTGCATCCGCGTTTATC
>DATLHT010000526.1:0-3877 GCA_035539795.1 Burkholderiaceae bacterium | reverse complement strand
GCAGAAGCTGCGCCCGCTGGCCCACCTTTCCATCCGTGACCAGACTTTGGCCACCGCAGCGATGATGTGCCTGGCGGAAGCCGTGGAGTCAGCGCAGGGGGACACGACGGGAACTGACGTCCTGGCAATGCGCGCTCAAGGAGTGGTGAGCTATGGCAATCGTCTGCAATGCTCTTGGGAAACGAGGCCCAACACACGACCTCGGGCGAAGTTCTCATGGGGCAACAGTCGAACCTATCGCCAGTATTTCCAGGACTACCGTACTTTCCTGGCGCGACCGCGCCGCGTCTGCGCGGAACTCATGCCGCAACTCGGTGCTCGGCGCGAGCTGTTCGTGGTGTCACTCGACATCAAGTCGTTCTTCGACCGAGTGGACCGAAGTGCTCTTTTGAACGAATTGCGCGGGGCGGAACATGAGCATCGAACTGTGCACGGCTTGCCGGACCGCCTTTCCGCCGACGAAGTGTTCTGGCAGCGCTTGGCTCGCGTTTTCGATTGGCAGTGGCGGAACGATGACCACCAACTGGCAAAGTTGATTGGCGGCGATGGTCAGGAGCTGCTCGAGCTTGGCCTTCCGCAGGGGCTGGTGGCATCTGGGTTTCTGGCCAACGCTTATCTGGTACGGTTTGACCGCGATATGCATCTAGCGGCCACGCAGGGTGCCAGCGTCGGTGACGACGTCAGGCTGTTGGACTATTGCCGCTACGTGGACGACATGCGCTTGGTTGTCGAGGCCCGGAGCGGGCCGGGTGGCCTTGGACAGAGCGCCGTACTGGCACACGTCCAAGAGTACGTGAGAAAGGTGCTGAGCGCCCACTGCGAGCGCATCGGAGCGCAGCGAGTCTTGGACCTGTCACCCGACAAGTGTGTCGTGACGCCGTACCGTGCAATTTCTGCACAAAGTCACATGTCGGCTTTGATGGAGATGCTCAACGCGGAACTGAGCGGAACCTTCGACCTTGAGTCACTGGCCCAGGCGGCGGGGGGTTTGGACGGCATGCTCTGGATGTCGGAGCAGATTGAAGGTGCCGATGAACCCAGGCCATCCCGCCTGGGACTGGCGACCGTGGCTGTGCCCAACACCGACGTTCGGGATGACACGGTGAAGCGCTTCGTCGCAACGCGCCTTGCGCAGCTGATGCGCCACCGCCTTGCAATGACGGACACCGAAAGTCGGGCTGATGCCCACGAGGCGCTCAGCGAGCAGATAACTCAAGGCATGGTCCTGTCGCATGAATTCGAGTCGACTGCGCGCAAGCTCATCAAATGTTGGGCGGAAAACCCGGCCCTGGTCCTACTGCTGCGATGTGGCCTGGACCTATTTCCCCACCCGCGCCTGCTAGCTCCGGTGACCGAGGCCCTGTGCGTCAAACTCTTCTCGTTGCCACAGGCCCTAGGGGCCGTGCAGCAGCGAGAAGTCAAGGTGGCCGAATACGTCGTCGCAGACCTCTTGCGTGCCGGCGCCGTTGAGACCGGATTTCGGGACTTGGAGGAGTATCCCGAGGCAGTCGACATCGCCGGATACCGAGAAGACCTGGGTTCATTGGCTAGGAGAGTTCTGACGGAGCGCCTTAGTTCGCCCTGGTACCTGCGTCAACAGGCTCGTCTTTACTTGGCTTCCATCGGCGACGTATCGCTGGCTGCGACGACCGAGCACGCCGCACCACTCCAACCTTATGTGGCGCTTCAGCGCGCCGCGATGTATGAACCGGTCCGAGACGCCGAGTTGAAAAGTGTCATGCCTTTGGCGCTCGTGGCGCAGCAACTCCATCCCAACGCACGAAGGTTCGGCGCGTGGCTGGCGGACGGCCTCCGACGCACCGCCGATGAGACAACGCAGGCCGAGGTTGTGCGGACCGTCGCGCTAAATCGCCCCGAACTGGTGCTGGCCGCGTTGCATGGACGCAAGGCGCCAGCGTGGCGCCAGTTTGTTCCCCGCGCGCTGGTGGAGTCGGGGCGGCGACAAGGCTCTTCACGTCGCGCCGTGGGAGCGGGCAAGAAGGTTCGGCCCCTTTTGCAGCTCATGGACGAGCCAGGCAACCTGTTCGGTCAGGAGAACGGTCTGCTGATGCTAGCCGTGGCCTTGCTACGGCACCCGGGCATCGAAGCTCATCTGTCGGCAGCCGTGACCGCCAGTGACATCGTGCTGCGTTGCGAGGACTGGTCGCGCATTCAGGCAATGCCAGGGCCTGACGACTTTCTTGCGATTGACTCGATTGTGCCGAGCGACTCGGCAAACCCCTTGTATGCGAATCCGCCGTGGGTGGCCGAAGAGAGCGCATGGCTGTATGGACTCGGCCGAATTCTGCGCGCGGCCTTCACCGGCGAGTTCGATTTCACTAGCCGCCGCTTTCTGGTCACCGAAGAGGTGGGGAGGTATACAGGCCTGAGAAGCACGTGGTTCAAGCGCCGGTTCGGTCTGTTGAACTCCGGACGAGGGCTGCTCGACGAGCCGGGGCCGGTCTCGCCGTGGCTGTCGGGATTGTTGTCCACCCTATTGCAATGGCCCGGTGTCGAGTTCCGTGCCAACGATGCCGCCGCCGCCGGCACTGCGCGAACGGCGGGGGAACTGTTGCCCCTGTTCGAAGAACGCATCGAGGTGCAGCGAGCCTTATTTGGCAGCCGAAGCAAGACGCCGATGTACGTGGTGCCCGTTGATGACCATGCGCCGCTGCAGGACCGGCCACTGCGCGTGGCCATCGTCCAGCCGATTCGGCCTCGCCGTGATGAGTTTGATGTGAAGGACCCGACCCATTGGACGCCAGGAGTGCTTGCCGAGCATCGACGTCATTTGGCCGAAGTCTGCCGACTCACCCACCAGAAGTTGAAGACGTGGGCGTCTGCAGGGGCAGCCGGGTCGCTGGACTCAGACGATGGGGGTCCAGTTGTCGATGTCGTCCTCTTCCCGGAACTGGCCGTTCATCCTGAACATGTTTTTCTGTTGAGGAGGCTCGCGGACAACCTACGGGCCAGCATCTTCACCGGCCTGACCTTCCTTCACTCGACCAAGGCCGGCGGCACGGTGAACCAAGGTTTGTGGCTCATTCGCACTGAGTCACCCGGCCATGGGCGCAGCTTTCAGTACGTCTGGCAAGGCAAGCTTCATCCGATGAAGCTAGAGGCCAAAATGGGCGTCAGGGGCTACCGCCCACATCTGACGCTGGTAGAGCTGCCCATTGGCGCGAAGACGCGGACACGAATTGCAGCGGCCATCTGTTACGACGCCACTGACCTTGACCTTGTCGCAGACCTCCGCGACCGGTCGGACATGTTCTTGGTTGCGGCCCTGAATCAGGACGTGCAGACCTTTGACAACATGATTGGGGCGTTGCACTTCCACATGTACCAGCCGGTGGTGTTGGCCAACTCTGGGGAGTTCGGAGGGTCCACGGCGCAAGTTCCTCTGCCGAAGCACGAGCGCCTCATTGCTCATGTTCATGGCAACCACCAAGTTGCCGTGAGCGTTTTCGAAGTTGACCCGTCGCTGTTCAAGTCCACGGCACCCGCCAAGGTCGGCAAGGAATTGAAAGCCCCACCAGCCGGCTACACGGGGCGGCCTTTGTGATTTCGAGTCCTTGATTCAAACCATATACGACAGCTATGACCGACATGACACCGCTCGACCGGCTTCGAATCGAGAAGGCTGCGAACGACTGCGGTTTCGAGATGACGCCGGTGGACCGCGACGGCGGTCTGGAGCTGCGTTCTGCGCAGTTCCCTGAGTCAGTGCTTGTGCGCCTCGCTGGTCCGCAGGCCTTTGCGATTGAGACGTCGAACTCACTCCTGCTGGGCGGCAGCGGCAACGTGGGTGAGGTCAAGGCGCTGGGCTACGAGTGTCGGTTCGCTGTGCTGAGGACGGCGGCTGCGCACGCCCGGA
>DATLHT010000525.1:0-2392 GCA_035539795.1 Burkholderiaceae bacterium | reverse complement strand
CTGCGTGCCGCCGCGCCGCAACTCGATGGTCGGCAGCGGGACCGGCGCGGTGCAGGCGCCTACATCTGCGGCGAAGAGTCGGCCATGATCGAATCGATCGAAGGCAAGCGCGGCATGCCGCGCCTGCGCCCGCCGTACGTAGCGCAAGTCGGCCTGTTCGGCCGGCCGACGCTGGAGCATAACTTCGAGACGCTGTACTGGATCCGCGATATCGTCGAGAAAGGCGCGGACTGGTTTGCCGGCCACGGCCGCCATGGCCGCAAGGGCCTGCGCTCCTACTCGGTCTCGGGCCGCGTGAAAAAGCCGGGCGTACACCTTGCGCCGGCCGGCATCACCATCGCCGAACTGATCGACGAATACTGCGGTGGCATGCTCGATGGCCACAACTTCTACGCATACCTGCCGGGCGGCGCATCAGGCGGCATCCTGCCCGCCACGATGAACGATATCCCGCTCGACTTCGATACGCTGCAGCCCTACGGCTGCTTCATCGGCTCGGCCGCCGTGGTGGTGCTGTCGGACCACGACTCGGCCGTGGGCGCGGCGCGCAACCTGATGTCGTTCTTCAAGCACGAGTCGTGCGGCCAGTGCACGCCCTGCCGTACCGGTACGGCCAAGGCGCTCGACCTGATCCACCAGCCCGAATGGGATGTCGACACGCTCAACGATCTCTCCTTCGTGATGCGCGATGCATCGATCTGCGGCCTGGGACAGGCTGCGCCGAACCCGGTCGATTGCGTCATTAAGTATTTCCCGCACGAGCTCGCCGCCTCTGGCGCGGCCTCGAAGCGCTGAACCGGAGCCAATCCGACATGAATGCCCTGACCCGCAACGAACGCGCCCTGCTGGATACCGCCACGCGCGTGAACTTCACCCTCAACGGCCAGGCCGTGACCGCGCAGAACGGCGAAACGCTGCTGCAGGCCGCCCAGCGCGAAGGCGTAGAAATTCCCCACCTCTGCTACAAGGATGGCCTCGAGCCGGCCGGCAACTGCCGCGCCTGTGTCGTCGAAGTGGCCGGCGAACGCGTGCTCGCGCCGTCGTGCTGCCGTCATCCGGTGGAAGGCATGGTCGTCACCACCAACAGCGAACGCGCCGAAAAGGCCCAGCGCCTGGTGCTCGAACTGCTGCAGTCCGACATGCCAGAGGCTGCACACACGCGGCACAATGAACTCGACCAGTGGTCGGCCAAGCTGAACGTCGGCAAGCCGCGTTTCGCGCCGCGCGCCGCCGTCGCCCCCGATCTCTCGCACCCGGCCATCGCCGTCAATCTCGACGCCTGTATCCAGTGCACGCGCTGCCTGCGCGCCTGCCGCGACGAGCAAGTCAACGACGTCATCGGTCTCGCGTTTCGCGGCAGCGAAGCCGCCATCGTGTTCGACATGCAGGATCCGATGGGCGCCTCCACCTGCGTGGCCTGCGGCGAATGCGTGCAGGCCTGCCCGACCGGCGCACTGATGCCGGCGCGCGATGTCGCCATGAACGTGCCCGACAAGCAAGTCGAATCGGTCTGTCCGTATTGCGGCGTCGGCTGCCAGCTCACCTACAACGTCAAGGACAACAAGATCCTCTACGTGGAAGGCCGAGACGGCCCCGCCAACCACGCACGCCTGTGCGTGAAGGGCCGCTACGGCTTCGACTACGCGCAGCATCCGCAGCGCCTGACCAAACCGCTGATCCGCCGCGAAGGTGTCCCCAAGCACGGCGATTTCGTCATGGACCCGGACCACGTCATGGATGTGTTCCGTGAAGCCACCTGGGAAGAAGCCCTGGCGCTCGCCGCCGGCAAGCTGCGCGGCATCCGCGACACGCATGGCAAGAAGGCGCTGGCCGGTTTCGGCTCTGCCAAGGGCAGCAACGAGGAAGCCTATCTGTTCCAGAAACTCGTGCGGACCGGCTTTGGCAGCAACAACGTCGACCACTGCACACGCCTGTGCCACGCCTCCTCGGTGGCAGCGCTGCTCGAGGGCATCGGCTCCGGTGCAGTCTCGAACCCGGTCATGGACGTCGGTCAGGCCGAGGTCGCCATCATCATCGGCGCGAATCCGAGCGTGAACCATCCGGTGGCCGCCAGCTGGATCAAGAACGCCGTCAAGAACGGCACCAAACTGATCCTCGCCGACCCGCGCCGCTCCGACCTGGCACGGCATGCGCACCGCTTCCTGCAGTTCAAGCCGGACACTGATGTGGCAATGCTGAACGCGATGATGAACGTCATCGTCACCGAGGGTCTGGTGGACGAGAGTTTCATTGCTGATCGCACCACCGGCTACGAGGAACTGAAGCGCAACGTCGAGCAGTTCACGCCTGAAGCCATGGCGCCGATCTGCGGCATCGATGCCGAGACGCTGCGCTACGTGGCCCGTCTGTACGCGCGCTCCAAGGGTTCGAT
>DATLHT010000524.1:0-7147 GCA_035539795.1 Burkholderiaceae bacterium | reverse complement strand
TCGAGATCCCTCAGGCCTGATGGCCCTGGATCGACACGCGCCCGGATGTCCGGCGCGTGGCGGTCTGGGTCGCGGTTATCGGCCGCGATACTGCGGCGGTGTTTTCTCGCGCGCGCTGCGCATGCCTTCCTGCCGGTCTTCGCTCGCCATGATCGCCTCCACCACGCGCAAGGCGTGGCTGGCATGACCCATCGGTCCTTTCGGCAAGACCTCGCCTGCAAACTGCTTGAGCATGTCCAGCACCAGCGGCGCATTCTGCGCCAGCCGGCGGGCATACACCATGGCCGCCTCCACATGCTCGCCCTGCGGCACCACCTTGTTGACCAGCCCGACCTGATAGGCGCGCTGTACATCGATGTCCTCGCCGAGCAGCATCAGTTCCATGGCCACCTTGTGCGGAATGCGTGCCGCCAGCGGCGCGATCATGCCGCCAGCGAAACCCAGCTTGGCCTCGGGATAGCCAAAGCGCGCGTTCTCGGATGCTACACACAGGTCGCACATCTGCAGCAGCGTCAGCCCGCCACCCAGGCACCAGCCACCCACCGCGGCAACGATCGGCTTGCGCACCTCGATATCGAACCCGGGGGTGAAGCGGCGATAGTCCGGCGCGGCATCGTAGTTCAAATCCTTGCCCACCGAAAACGCCCGCTCGCCGGCGCCGGTGAAGACCGCCACCAGATCGTCACTTTCATTCAGACGCCGCCACGCGGCCGCCAGCCCAAGCTCGACGGCTTCGTTGATGGCATTCAGCCGGTCCGGCCGATTGATCGTGATGATGGCAATCCGGTCCTGCGATTGATAGGTCACCGCCTCGCTCATATTCTGTCTCCTGGTTGCGGGGTTGCATGGTCATGTCTTGCGCAGGCCTGCGCAAGCTGGCTCTTGAGTACCTTGCCGTTCGCCGCCAGCGGCAGCGCGGCCACGATCACGATTTCGACCGGGCGCTTGTAGGGCGACAACAGGCTGGCAAGATGCGCGGCGAGCGCGTGCGCATCCGTACTCCCGGCAGCGATCAGTTCGACATAGGCCACCACCTCTTCGTTGCCCGGAACGCTGCGCCCCACCACCGCGCTGTGCAGTACGGCGGGGTGTGTATTGAGCGCAGCCTCGACCTCGAGCGGATAGACATTGAAGCCAGAACGTACGATCACATCTTTGGTGCGGCCTACGATCAGCAATCGACCGCCTGGGAGCAAACGTGCCAGATCCTGTGTGTTGAACCAACCATCGGCATCAACCACGCGGCGTGTCTGCTCGGGATTGCGGAAGTAGCCCGCCATCAGGTTCGGGCCGCGCATCCACAGCTCACCGACTTCACCGTCAGCCACCGTGCGGCCAGCGCTGTCACGCAGACAGACCTCGACACCCGGCAAGGGCGGCCCGACGTTGTCGTCGGCATTGCCTTCATTGAAGCGGGTCCAGCAGGTAGACGCTGCCTCGGTCAGGCCGTAGCCATTCTGCAACTCGCAACCGAACAGGCGCTCGGCGGCGGCCTTGATGGTGGTATCGATCGGCGCCCCGCCCGAGCCGATGAAGCGCACATCGGGGAAACGTCGCCCGGGTTCCATGCCGGCTGCCGGATGCGTTTCGCAATAGGCCGCAATGCTGGCGAACATCGCAGGCGCACCCTGGATGCAGGTGATACGCTGCTCGGCAAGCGTCGCCACGCAACGGGCTGGATCGAAACGCGCCACCATGTGCAGGGCTGCACCGTTGTGCAGGGTCCCGAGAAACACCGAGGCATGGCCCATCACATGCGTGGCCGGCAATATGCCATACACGCGATCGCGCGGTGACAGATGGCGCAGCGCGCGCATCATCGTGGCAATGTAGATCAGGTTGGCGTGCGTCAGCATCACGCCCTTGGGCTGCCCGGTCGTGCCGGTGGTGTAGATGATGATGGCGATGTCGCGCGGCATGGCGTCGCCTTTCTTCGCCCATTCCACCGCTGATTCCGCCGCTGATTCCGCCGCCGCAGCGTCGGGTGGGATCGCGATGCTGTAATCGCCCAGCGCAGCGCTGTGCCGCGCCTGCGCGCCGAGCGCCTCGGCATGGCGGCGCGCCTCGGCAGATGCGCCGATCACATACACCCGGTGCGGCTGGCTATGCGCCAGGATGCCGGCAATCTCCGCCGGTACACGCCGCACGTTCTCCACCACCGCGCAAACGCCGCGATGGCTTGCGCCCAGCAGCATGACCGCGAGCGCCACGCTGTTCTCGCCGATCACCATGATGCGGTCGCCCGGCCCCAGCCCTTCGGCCGCCAGCATGGCAGAGGTGGCGTGGATGGCGTCAGCCAGGGCGCCGTAGCTCAGGGCACGTCCGTCATCGCTGATGGCAGGCGCATGCGGCTGCCACTGCGCCCACTGCAGGACGCGTGCCGCCGTGCATTCGCCGGGGGCTGTCCAGGGTAGCGTATCCATGGTGTCTTCTCCCGCCCGCTCAGGCGTTGACATCGACCACCACGCGTCCTTTGATTTCACCGCGCAGCAAAGCTGCGGCAGCATCGGCTGCGCCGCTCAGCGGGATCGTCTCGGCCACCTGCCCGATGACCTCTTGCATGTCGCGCGCCAGAATGGCCCAGGCCTGCTCGCGCAATGCACGCGGCGCATAGACGCTGTCCACGCCGAGCAGCGCCACGCCACGCAGAATGAAGGGCGCGACGGTCGCCGGGAAATCCAGCCCCTGCGCCAGACCGCAGGCCGCCACCGCACCGCCGTAGCGCGTACTGGCACAGGCATTCACCAGCGTATGGCTGCCGACGCTGTCGACCACACCGGCCCAGCGCTCCTTGCCGAGCGGCTTGCCGGGCGCAGACAGCGTGGCCCGGTCAATCACCTCGCTGGCACCGAGCTGCTTGAGGCGCGCCGCCTCGGCCATGCGGCCGGTCGAGGCCACGACGGTATAGCCGCGCTGCGCGAGAATGCCGATGGCGAAACTGCCCACGCCGCCATTGGCGCCGGTGACGAGAATCTCGCCCTGCCCGGGCGTGATGCCATACCGCTCGAGGGCCATCACGCACAGCATGGCGGTGTAGCCCGCCGTGCCGACCGACATGGCCTGCAAGGTGGTGAGCGGCGCGGGCAGGGGCAGCAGCCAGTCGCCGGAGAGCCGCGCACGTTGTGACAGCCCGCCCCAGTGCACCTCGCCGACCCCAAAGCCGTTCAGCAGTACCTGGTCGCCCGGGCGGAAAGCGGCATGGCTGCTGGCCTCCACCGTGCCGGCCAGATCGATGCCGGGCACCATCGGAAACTTGCGCACCACCGGCCCCTGCCCGGTGATGGCCAGCGCGTCCTTGTAGTTGAGCGTCGAATGCGCGACGCGTACGGTGACGTCGCCTTCCGGCAGTTGCGCGTCATCCAACGTCTGCAGCGACGCGTGGCTCTTTCCCTCATGCTGCTCGACGACCAGGGCCCTGAACATGCTGTCTCCGTTCTGAATTGAAAATGAGATGGACGAATCGCGCCCGCGGGCCTATTGCAGCCTCTCGAGCGCCGCCAGCACCCGGTCCACGACCAGGTTGCTGACACGAACTTCTGAATCGGCGGTCACACCGGCAATGTGCGGTGTGAGCAGGAGATTGGGGACCTCCGCGAGGGCCGAACCCGGCCCGAGCGGCTCGGTCTCGAACACGTCCAGCGCGGCCCCATGCAGGCGGCCTGCGCGTAGTGCCTCGGCCAGTGCCGGCTCGTCGACGATGCCGCCACGCGCGGCGTTGATGAGTACGGCATCGGGCTTCATGCGAGCCAGGCGCGCAGCATTGATCAAATGGCGGGTCTGCTCGATCAGCGGCATGTGCAGCGTGATGACATCGCTGACCGCCAGCACCTCGTCGAGCGGCAGCAGGGTGCAGTCGTGCTCCTGCAGGGCCGGCGCGTCCTTCGTCAGCGAGGGATCGTAGGCCACCAGCCGCATCTCCATGCGGCGCGCCAGCGCGGCCGTGACCTGCCCGATGGAACCGAAACCGATGATCCCCAGTGTGCGTCCGTAGATCTCGCGGCCATTGCCGAGGCTGGCGCGCGGCCATGTGCCGGCGGCCACCGCGGCGCTCGCGCCATAGGTGCCGCGCAGCAGCATCATGGCGGTGGTCACCACGTATTCCGCCACCGAGCGTGCATTGGCGCCGATGGCCGGAATCACTTCGATGCCGCGCGCGCGGCAGGTGTCCGTATCGATATTGTCGAGTCCGACGCCTTGGCGGCCGACCACGCGGCAACGCGTCATGGCATCGAGCAGCGCACCACGCAGCTGGGTCCGGTTGCGGATGATGATGCAGTCGGCATCGCGCACGGCGTCGATCAACCGTTCCGGCTGGCCCAGCAGCGCCGGTTCATAGTGCACCGTGTGCTGCGCCTGCAGGCGGGCCAGCGGGCCCTCCAGCAAAACCTCCGGGATCACGATCTTCACGGGTGGTACTCCTCCTGATGGCAGCACCGGCGGGTATGCCGTGCTGTCGATTATAAGAATCCTGGCTTCAAGGAATATTGCAAAGTCGTATAACTGAGTATCATCCCTGTTAATACTCACCGATGTCCAAGGCCTGCCATGATGATCCGATCGATGCGCGCATTTCTCGCCCTGTACCGCTACGGTACCGTGGTGGCGGCCGCCGAACAGGTGCATCTGTCGCAGGCGGCGGTGAGCGTACAGATGAAATCGCTGGAGCGCGAGCTGGGCGTCGATCTGTTCATCCGCACCAAGCGCTCCATCAAGCTCACGCCTGCCGGCCACCGCCTCGTGCCGCTGGCCGAGCGCATGGTCGCAACCTACCAGGAGATGCGTGCGCTCGATGGCAGCCGCACGGTCTCCGGCGTGCTCTCTTTGGGCGTCATCACCAGCGCCCTGGGCGGCGTCCTGCCATGCCTGTTGCGGCGCATCGCCGAGGAACATCCGCAACTCGAGGTCAAGATCATTGCCGGCATCTCGGGCGACCTCGTGGCCCAGGTCGATGCCGGCGTGCTGGACGCGGCGATCGTCACGCAGCCGCCGGAAAATTTCTCCACCGGCCTGATCGCACGCCACCTCTACACCGAACCCTTCGTCGTCATCAGCCACAGCAGCATGCGCCACATGGACGTGCCGACCATCCTGCAGGCCGCGCCGTATGTGCGCTTCGATCGCAGCACCTGGGCCGGCATGCAGATCGAGCAGTACCTTCTCGAACAGGGCTTGCATGTACGGCCCGGCGTGGAGCTGAATTCGCTCGACGCCATCACCGTGATGGTCAGCGAGGGCCTCGGCGTCTCCATCGTGCCGCTGATCCGCCGTGCCTCATGGCACCGCAAGCCCACGCTGCACATCACACCACTGCCAAACTTCAGCCGGCCGGTATCGCTGATCGAGCGCCCGGCACATGCCCGCAGCGCCCTGACCGCGACGCTGCTGACCTCGTTCGAGCAGCTGGCGCCAGACCCGGGCATCTTCTAGCGCCGCGCTGCTCCGGCGCTCACTTGCCCATCTGGCCGAACGCCTCCATGGCGCGCAGCGAGTACACATAGGCCGCACCCGCGTTCAGCGCAATGGCCGTGCCCAGCGCGTCGCTGACTTCGGCCTCGGTGGCGCCGGCCTGCCGCGCGGCACTCGCGTGCGAGGCAATGCAGCCATCGCAGCGCGTGGTCACGGCCACCGCGATCGCGATCAGCTCACGCGTCTTGGCGTCGAGTGCGCCATTGCTGCCCTGCGCCGCATTGAGGCCGCGAAAGGCCGTCAGCATCTTGGGGTTGGCTTCGCCGAACGGCGCAGCGGCCGCACGCGTGTTGTTGAGTTGGTCCACCCAGTTGTTCAGCATGTTGTTTTCCTTTTTTCGTTGTCAGTGTCAGGCCGCAGGCCGTTTGTATTGCAGCAGGCCGCCAGTGCCGCGCGGCGGATGTGCGCGGATCGCTTCTTCCACCGGATCGCATCCCCAGCCCGGACGGTCCGGAATGATCAGGTGGCCGTCGCGGTATTCCGGCGCATGGGTAAACAGTTCGTCTTCCCACGCCAGATGGTCGATGTCGGTTTCCATGATGCGCAGGTTGGGCACGGCGGCCGCGAAATGCGCGTTCATGAAGGTGCACAGGTGACCGTAGAAGTTGTGCGGGGCGATGTTGACCTCGAAGGCATCGGCCATCGCCGCGATCTTCATCGATTGCCACACGCCATTCCATACCGTATCGACGATGGCCACATCCATCGCACTCTGCTGGAAATACGGCAGGAAGCTGCCCAGGCCAATCAGCGTCTCGCACGAACTGATGGGATGGCGGCTGTGGTTGCGCACATAGGCCAGCCCCTGGGCGCTCGGCGTATCGATCTCGACCCAGAACAGATCGAGATCCTCGAGCGCACGCAGCAGCCTCAGATAGCCCTCGGGCCGTGCGTTGAAGTTGAAGTCGATGAGGATATCCATGTCCGGACCAGCCCCGTCTCGCAATGCCTCGAGGTGATCGCGGACATTGCGGATCAGGCGCCGGTCGATATTGCGCTCCGGCTGGAACGGCACGGCGAAGCCCGAGCGCCAGGCGTAGGCATCGCCTTCATCATGGATGAACATATTGGTCTTGAGCGCCGTGAAGCCACGCTCGCGCGCCTCAGCCGCCGTCGCGGCCACGCCCTGCAGATCGGTCACCGCCGGCTGGTAGAACTTGGGGTGATTGATCCGCCAGGTCGGGCAGTGCGACCAGTACACGCGCACCGAGTCGCGCATCTTCCCGCCGAGCAGGTCGTAGCACGGCACGTTGCGCGCCTTGGCCTTGGCATCTAGCAGCGCGTTCTCGATGGCGCCGATGCTCTCGCCGATCACGCTGCCCGGCGCAGGCCGGGTCAGACAGCTCAGTTCGGTGAAGATGCGCTCGTGGTCGTTGACCGATTGCCCGACCACGCGCTTGCCGAGCTGTTCGATGATGGCGGTCACGCCGGGCGAACCGAAGCCTTCATCGTATTCGCTCCAGCCCACCACGCCGCCATCGGTACTGATCTTGACGAAGTAGTAGTTGCGCCAGCCGGCATCGCATGCCAGGGTTTCGACTGCGGTTACTTTCACAATGCCTCCGGAAAATGAAATGGTGCTTAGTCGAGGCTGATGTTGAGCGGCTTGATCACGGCTTCCCAGCGCTTCATCTCGGCATTGACATAGGTACCGAACTCCTTCGGCGAGCTGCCGACGGGC
>DATLHT010000523.1:0-2648 GCA_035539795.1 Burkholderiaceae bacterium | reverse complement strand
ATTATGAATAATTAATGCAAATAAGCAAGCAGTAAAATCCCGGATGGCAAGATCGGTGACCGGCAATTCTGGGGACGGAATATGGTCGCAGCACCCGGGCTCCGGGCTCCGGGCTCTGGGCTCTGGGCTCTGGGCTCTGGGCTCTGGGCTCTGGGCTCTGGGCTCTGGGCTCTGGGAATCGGGAATCGGGAATCGGGCTGTGAGCCTTCACCACGCGCACGGTAACGCTACGGCTGGCGAACGGCAGCCTTTGCGCTACTGCGCTTCTGCTCCGCTCTCGCCCTGCTCTTGCTCTATACCCGCCGCGACACGCGCGTGCGCGCCAGCGCTGCCTGCCGTTCGGCCTCGACCTGTTCCGCTTCTTCGTCGGCCTGGGCATCACGCGCAGGATCGCCAGTGGCGCGGCGTGGCCGCCAGCCGGTCGGGCGCGGCAAGGTGGGCAGATGGGCCAACAAAGCTGCCATCGCCGCGGGTGAAGGGACGGTCTGCTGCATGTCGGGCACAGGGAGCACCGGTGTTTCCACCAGTAGCCGGGGCAGCGGCTCACTGGCGTTGTCGCGCATCAGCACACGCCGGAGCGGTGAGGCAAAGCGCGACAGCAGTCCCTGCCCGCCATTGACCGCGGAGGCTTCAGTACGCAACGCCACCGGATCGCGGTCGGTTTCTGCGGTCTGGCGGGCGGCGTCCTGACCGGTCACCGGCATGGGAGCCGACTGGCGTACGGTAGGCAGCACGGTGAGAATGTCGCGTTGAAATGCGGTACGCGCAGCCGGCGCGGGTGCCGCATGCTGGCCGTTGTCCACGGCCGGACGCGCCGCTGGCGGCAGGTCCGCCACATCGCCGTTGCGCGTAGGTGTGCCGCTGTCAGGCGGGGAAGGTGAATGGGGCGATGTCCCGATCGTCGTCATGCGGACTCCTGGCGAGGACGGGCAGACGCCCGTCCTGCTCAGTCACCACGGCATGTCGATCGTTCCATGCACGGCTCAAACGCGCCCCAACGTGCGTCAGGCACCAGAGGAATGTGCCGGTGCACGCCGATACGCCCACGCCATCATGGCGGCGCCGGCAACGATCATCGGCAGGCTGAGCAACTGGCCCATCGAAAGGTTGAGTGCGAGCAGGCCAAGGTAGCCGTCCGGCTCGCGCGCGAATTCCGCAATAAAACGGAAGAAGCCGTAGCCCGCGAGGAACGCGCCGGATACTGCACCGACCGGCCGTGGCTTGCGGGCAAACAGCCACAGGAGAATAAACAGCGCGGCGCCTTCGCCGGCGAACTGGTACAGCTGCGAAGGATGGCGCGCAATGCCGTCACCCGCCTGCGGAAACACCATGCCCCACGGCACATCGGTGGGACGTCCCCACAGCTCGCCATTGATGAAGTTACCGAGACGCCCGGCGGCCAGGCCGCAGGGCACCATCGGCGCAATGAAATCGGTGACCTGCAGCCATGACCGCTGGCGGGCGCGCCCGAACAGCCACATGGCGACAACCACGCCGAGGAAGCCGCCGTGGAAGGCCATGCCGCCTTCCCACACCTTGAACAGGTCGAGCGGGTTGGCCAGATAGTAGGAAGGCTTGTAGAACAAGACATACCCCAGCCGCCCGCCCAGAATCACGCCGAGCACACCATAGAACAGCATGTCGTCAAGATCGCGTGCCTGCCAGCCTTGCGCCGCGATGTGCGGCTGGCGGATGCGCAGGCGTCCGAACCACAGGAACATGACGAAGGCCAGCAGGTACATCAAGCCATACCAGTGGATCGCAAGCGGGCCGATCTGCACGGCAATAGGGTCGAACTGAGGGTGGGTCAGCATAAAAGGAAGGCAATTATCGGGATCGGAACGCGGCAAGAACCTGTCAGAAACGGCCTGTGCCGCTGCGTGAACTCATTGGACCACGTCACGATGACATGGTGCGGGCAATCTCCACAAATGACTGCAGCGCCGGTGTCATGGCCTGCCGCCGCCATATCAGTCCGGTTTCCACGTGTGGCGCTGCCCCTGCCGGCAGGTCGAGATAGCGCACGCCGGTACGGCGCAGGTGGCGCAACGACTCCGGTACCAGCGCCACGCCCATGCCGGCGGACACGAGGCTGACGATGGTCTGCATCTGAATGGCTTCCTGCCCCACGTGCGGCGTCAGGCCGTGCGCAGCATAGCAGCCTGTAATGATGTCATAAAACGCGGGCGCGCTCCGGCGCGGAAACAGGATCAGCGGCGCATCCGCCGCCTCGGTCAGCTCAACCTCGCCGCGGCGCAAACGCGCCTGTCCCGACCGCGACGCCGGCCGCCATCCTTCAGGAACCGCTAGCACGAGACGCTCGCGCGCCAGCGGCAGGTAGTCGAGCGCGGCCGGGAAACTTACTCGCTGTGGGGGAATGACGAGGCCCGCATCGCTTTCCCCGTCGAGCAATGCCTCGATCTGCAGGTCGCTGGTGGCTTCGCGCAGTTGCAAGGACACATCGGGATGCCGTTCGCCGAACTGGCGCAACAGGCCGGGCAGGATGCCGTAGTCCGCCGTGCTGACGAAGGTCAGCGTCAGCGAACCGGTTTCGCCGCGCGCCAGCCGCTGCGCGAGCGCCGGCAAGTCGGCGGCTTCGGCCAGCACGCGCCGCACCTCGGGCAGCCACTGTGCTCCCACGGCCGTCA
>DATLHT010000522.1:0-3627 GCA_035539795.1 Burkholderiaceae bacterium | reverse complement strand
GTTGTACACCGTTCCGCTGCTGGGTGGCCAGAACGCCAAGTACATCGAGAACGCGCTGCACGCTTACAAGAAAGGGGATCGCAAGCACCCGACGATGCGTAGCATCGCCGCTTCGCTGAGCGACAAGGACATCGCGGACCTGTCGGCCTACTATGCCGGCATGACCCCGCAAACCGCCAACAACCCCACGAAGTAAGCAGAGGAACGCAACATGAAAGCCATTTCGTTCGCATTGTGCGCACTCCTCCTGGGGGTGTCCGGTCTGGCCAACGCAGCCGACAAGGCCAACGGCAAGCTGCTGGTGGAAAAGGGCAACTGTATCGCCTGCCACGGCGCCAACATGAATGCTCCGGTCGCGCCTGACTATCCCAAGCTCGCGGGCCAGCACGCCGACTATCTGTACCACGCCATGCTGGCGTACCAGATCGAGAACAATCCGTATGTCGGCCGCGGTAACGCCATCATGGCCGGCCAGCTGAACGCCAACCCCGGCGTGACCGACAAGGATGGCAAGCCGCGTCCCTATACGCGCAAGGAACTGCAGGACATGGCCGCCTACATCGGCTCCCTGCCGGGTTCGCTGGTGCTCAAGCGCTAAGCTTCAGTAACCACGCACAAAAAAGCCGCTCATCGAGCGGCTTTTTTTTCATTGGTGCATGGTGTCCGTGCAGACTCCGGATGCCGGCATCAGCGGGTGGCGCGCCGCCGCACCGCTTCGACGTAGGCCTCGCCATCGGGGGGCAGGCCGGACTGCTGGGCTTTCCAGAGCATGTCGCCGAGGCACTCCATGATTTCGTGCTGGGCCGCATGCGGCGAGTCGAGGCGACGCGTCAGCTGCTCGTAGGCGGCACGGATACCGGGCGGCTGGTCGACGGAGACCTGCTCGCTGATCGAGAGATGCATGGACAGGTGCAGGAACGGATTCGATTCGCCGCGCTCCGGCGTGTAGTCCTGAGCCAGCGCGGTTTCGGGTGTAGCCAGCACGGCGTGATATTCGGGGTGTTGCTCCATCCAGTCGGTCGCGATCGCTTCGAGCGGGGTCAGGATCTGGCCGGTGGTGTGCTTGTGCCAGGCATTGCAGAAGAACTGGCGGACTTCGTCGCGTGTGGGATTGAACATGATGCCCAATTGTAGCGGACGAACCGGTAGAATGCCGAGGGCCCACTTTCCCCTGTCTGCCTTGCCATGTCTGCTGTGCTGTCCACCGGTTCGACCCGGGACGCGCTGTTCGGCGTCATCCTGATTGCTGTTTCCGCAACGTGTTTTGGCGCCATGGCTGTGTTGGCGCGCTTTGCCTATGCGTCCGGCGCGGACGTGTTCGGCCTGCTGGTGGTCCGCTTCAGCGTGGCCACGCTCGCATTGGCCGGCATCATGTGGCTGCGCGGCACGGCCTTGCCACCGCTGTCGCGCGTGCTTGCGCTGGCCGCGATGGGAGGCATTGGCTACGTGGGACAGTCGTATACCTTCTTCACTGCGCTCAATCATGCCCAGGCCAGCCTGGTGGCGCTGCTGCTCTATCTGTATCCGGTGTTCGTGACGCTGCTGGCGGCCATGTTCCTGAAGGAGCCGCTGACTCGCACGACGCTGGCCGCGCTGGTGCTGTGCTCGCTCGGTGCGGGCCTGACCGTTGGCGGCGGCGAGGGTAGTGCGCTGGGCATTGCGCTGGGCGTGTCCTCGGCCGTCATCTATTCGATCTATATCGTCGTCGGCGCACGGCTGACGCGCGGCGTGGATTCGCTGGCGAGCACGACCATTATCTGTGCGGCATCCGGGCTGGTATATATCGTGATGTCGACGATCCGTGTAAAGAGCGGCACGCCGATTGCCTTTCCGGGAGATGCCATGGGCTGGGCGGCAACCATTGCGATTGCACTGGTCTCCACCGTCGCGGCGATCCTGACCTTTTTTGCCGGCCTGCAGAAGCTCGGCGCGGCGCGTGCTTCGATGCTGTCGACGATCGAGCCAGTCGTGACCGTGGTCCTCGCGGCCGCCGTGCTGGGCGAGCATATCGCCATGTCGCAGGCTATCGGTGGTGCCCTGATCCTGGCGGGCGTGCTGTGGCTGGCCAAGCCCGGAACGCGGGCGCCGGCGGATCAGGAAAATTGAACGAGTCGCACAAAGTGCCCGCTGATCGAGTCTGAAAGGGCTGGCTACAATGGGTACCAATCCGCACCCATCGTTCAAGGAATCCCATGTCGCACGCCCTCAGCCAGGATGCTCTCCACCAACTGTTCGACAATGCCCGCACGCACAATGTCTGGCTCGACAAGCCTGTCGATCCGGCACTGCTGCATACGCTGTATGAACATGCGAAGTTCGGTCCGACCGCGGCCAACAGCAGCCCGCTGCGCATCGTCTTCGTGACATCGCCGGCTGCCAAGGAGCGCTTGCTGGTCTGCATGTCGCCGGGGAATGTGGAGAAGACCCGTAATGCACCGGTGACGGCGATCCTCGCGCACGACCGGGCATTCCACGAGCAATTGCCCAAGCTGTTCCCGCATGCCGATGCCAAGTCCTGGTACGACGGCAACGATGCCAAGATCGCCCACGATGGCTTGACCAATGCCTGGCTGCAGGCAGGCTATTTCATCATGGCCGCACGCGCGCTCGGTCTCGATTGCGGCCCGATGGGCGGCTTCGATGCAGCACAGGTGAACGCGGCATTCTTCCCGGATGGCAAATGGGCTGCCGATATCGTTTGCAATCTCGGCTATGGCGATGCGAGCAAGCTGTTTCCGCGCAGTCCGCGTCTGTCGTTTGAAGAAGCCTGCCGGATCGCGTGACCCGTGGCGGCCATGCCGCCGTGTCGTGGTGCCGTCTTGTGAATGACGGGTGACGTGGTCTGCGGCGGGAGTCCGGCATGCTGCCGCATTTCCTTGCGGGCAGAGCATGCCGGCTTCCCGGCCGGATCGCCGGGCTCAGCGCGCCGGCGGCGTGAGGATCTTGTCGCGGTACTCGCACAACGGTTCGATGGCGCAATGCCAGCATTCAGGACGCCGCGCCTTGCACACATAGCGCCCGTGGAGAATCAGCCAGTGGTGCGCATCGTGCCGGAATTCCTCCGGCACGAATTTCAGCAACCCCAGTTCCACCTCGAGCACGTTCTTGCCCGGTGCCAGCCGCGTGCGGTTGGCCACGCGGAAGATATGCGTGTCGACGGCAATGGTGGGCTCGCCGAACGCCGTGTACAGGACCACGGTGGCGGTCTTGCGGCCCACCCCCGGCAGCGCTTCCAGCGCAGCGCGGTCGCGCGGCACTTCACCGCCGTGCTGCTCGAGCAGGATGCGGCAGGTCTGCATGACATGCTTGGCCTTGGAGCGATACAGGCCGATGGTACGGATATACTCGGCCAGGCCGTCCTCGCCGAGCGCCAGCATTGTGGCCGGCGTATTCGCGACCGGAAACAGCTTGCGCGTCGCCTTGTTGACCGACACATCGGTCGCCTGCGCGGACAGCAGCACGGCAATCAACAGCTCGAATGGCGAGGTGTACTCGAGTTCCGTGGTCGGCGTTGGATTGACTTCTTTCAGCGTTTCAAAGATTGCCTGACGTTTGGCCTGGTTCATGGCGCGTCCGGTTCGTTGGAAGGGGTGTCGTCGTGTTTGTTGTCATCGGTCAGACCAAGCC
>DATLHT010000521.1:0-2840 GCA_035539795.1 Burkholderiaceae bacterium | reverse complement strand
CCTGATGGCCTACCCCTTCTTCGCGGCCTGGCGTGCCTGCTGCAGGCTGACCACGCCTTCCCTTGAGATGGTGTAGTTGCCACCGTTGCGGGAGACCACCAGCCGCTTCGCCTTCAGCACCTTGAATTCGGCGAGGCCGGCGCCTTCGAGGGACCAGCCTTCCCGGGTGACGAACGAGGCGTCCAGCGGTCGGTTCCTGGAGTCTTTTTCAAGGATGATGGTGCCGCCAAACGACAGCACTTCGAGCGCTTTGCGCTCCTTCTTCGAGATGTTCATGATGTTGTGAGTCCGCAGTCCCGGCGCCAAGGCACCGGGCGTCATCCACCTAGGCGAGCCGAAGGCTCACCGGTTTGGCTGAACACGGCCCCGGTCCACGCGAAGCGTGAAGCGGGGCTTTAGCGGGACTCAAAAGAACAGGTCATGATGGCGCGGAGCTATAGGTCCGATTGCGGCAGGCTCAAGGCATCAGCGAGCGGATCGATCACGGGTGATGGGCTCACTTACTACTGGTTCTTGAAGCAGCGCAGTTCGACTTCGTTGCGATAGTCCTCGACAGCGCGCTGCTGCATGGGCGCGGTCGAAAATCGTGGATGCTCATAAGCCGCCAGGATTTCATCCCGCGTGCCGGCGCCGGGCGCGTTTTCCAGGTGCACCTGGCTGCTCAGGGGAATGCCTGCCTGTCGCGCGGACATGACGGTTGCTGCCCACGACCCGCGAAGATGGCAAAGCTGGTCCGGGCTGTGGTTGTTGGAGGACGCCTGCACGGGAAGGGGCGCCAACAGCAAGAGTGTAAGAACTGTCCTGCGCATTGCTGGTCAAGTCTCCTGTAACGGCGGGTGTATATTGGAGAAATCTGCCGTGGCTTAGCGCCCCTGCAGCACGCGGATCAGCTTGCTGTTGTCGGCTGTGGTGGAGTCGAGGTTGCGATAGTCCTGGTAGGTAATGCGGTTGCTGGCCATGCCGTTGATCATGCGCTTGCAGAAGGTCTGCGCGTAGTTGGCCGGGTTGATATTGAACACCGCCGCCATCTCCGCCTTGTCCTTGGCTGAGCGTGCGTTCTCGTCCTTGACGCAGCTTGCCATGATCTCGCGCTTGAGCGACGGGCTGCCGGCCAGCGCCGTCTGCGCGGTGTTGTATTCGCCTTGCGACATGGTGGTGCAGCCCGCAACAACGATGGAGAGGCCAAGCAGGCTTATCTTACGGATCATGTCGTGTGCCCAGACGTGAAAATTGATTGAAGCAAATGGCCAGAACAAGTCGCCTACTGCAACAGGTCAGGTGCGTTCGTCAACTGTCAGTTGAAAATATAATTGCATAGCAGGTTGCGTGAACGACCGCATGAGCTGCGAAATTTAGCGCAATATATATTAGGAAATATTGAGAAACCCCCGACGTGTCGTAGCCCGACCGGCGGCGTAGCGATGCGATCACCAACTCGCCTGGGTTCCACAGACGATCAGATAACATTCGGCGTAGCGCTTGTACTCCGGCGTGCCATATGCCGGCTTCGTGCCGCTGTCGTGATAACTGTCGAGCAAGCTGGCACACATGACCTTCTCGAATGGCGGCCAGGAGCTGATGGCCAAGGCTTGCGGCGACCCTATAGAAATGGCGGCGAGGATGAAGCATCCCAAGCTGGCAGCTGCGAAAAGAGAAGCGTTGCGCATGGAGATACCATGTACATCTGCCGCATATTGCCTGCAACAGGCGATGCTGATCATGATGAATACAGTAGTTCGTCAGAACGACGCCGGAAATGCTGAACTGCGATCAAGCACATGAAGCATTTCAGCGCGAGGCGAACGTCAGCGGAGAACCTTACCGGCATCGCGCAGGCCGGCGTCGAGGGGTGCCGCGCCTACTTCGCCGCTTCCGCCGCCTTGGTGTTGATCAGCCCGAAACCGAAATCTGTGTCACGGCCCTTGTCGCCGAGGTCGGTGGCGGTGCTGGCCAGCGCCTTTTCGATCGAGTCGGCGCTGCGCTTCGGCTCGACGTGCAGCAGGTTGGCGATCGCGCCGCTGACGACGGCCGCGGCAAACGACGTGCCGGTGACGAGGTCGGTGCCGCCACCGACGGGTGCCATCAGGTCGACGCCGGGCGCCGAGATGTAGACATAGGGGCCGCGATTGGCCTGTTTCATGATCGCGTCCTTGGCGTCGGTGGCGGTTACCGCGATCACCCCCTTATAGGCGGCGGGATAGCCATAGGGCGCGCCCGGGCCGTTGTTGCCGGCGGCGGCGACGAGGATCATGCCCCGCGCCCGCGCCCCGCGGCTCGCTTGCTCCAGCAGTGCGTTCTTGGGCCCGACAAAGCTCATATTGACGATCTGGACGTTCTGCTCGGCGGCCCAGTCGAGCGCGTTGAGGATGATCTCCATGTTCGACTTGCCGCCTTCGAAGGCACGGGCATGGAAAATCTTCGAACCCGGCGCCATGCCCTTGAAGTCGCCGGTGCCGGCGATGAGCCCGGCGACCGAGGTGGCATGGTCGCGGGCGGTGACGGCAACGCCCGGCATGGCGTCGAAGCTCTCTACGATGACGCCCTTCAGCGCCGGATGGGTCTCGTCGATCGCCGTGTCGATGACCGCGACGTTGACGTTTTCGCCATTCGCCGCCGCCTCGTCGAGCGAGATGCGCTGGAAGGCGAAGCTGGGGGCCGCCGCTGCCTGCTGCAGCTCGTAGATGTGGTTGGGCTCGCGCTCGCTGGTGCGGCCGTCGCCGGCCAGTTGCGCCAGCACCACGCCGACCGGACGGCCGTCGGGAATGCCGAAGCGCACCAGGCTGGTGCCGAGCAGCGTCGACTGGCGCTGCGAGCGGATTTCGAGGCCGTAGGCGGCAGCC
>DATLHT010000520.1:0-5080 GCA_035539795.1 Burkholderiaceae bacterium | reverse complement strand
TGATTACGGAGTATGAGATGCTGATCGACGAGCTGCTGCAGGGACTCGCGCCACACAACCACGGCGTGGCGATCGAGTTGGCCAGCCTGCCGGACGAGATCCGCGGCTTCGGGCACGTCAAGATGCGCAACCTTACCGCCGTGCGTACGCGCTGGGCGATGCTGCTGGCACAGTTCCGCGCGCCTGCGCAAACGCGCGCGGCCTGAGCCGGCTCAAGGGAGGAATCGCCAGGCTGGCCCCATGCTGGCCTGCCCCCCAACGCACCCCGCCGCACGCATCCTCCTCTTTGGCGGACCGGCAGCGCGCGCGACATTTGGGGGCCGTCGGCACGGCACTCCATGCTGACCGTGCACATGCACCGTCACATTCGCGGCACAGCGTCCCCGTACAATGGGCGTTTGCTCCCTGTCCATCCTGTTTCCCGCCGATTCGCCCTGCCTGCATGCTGTCCACGTTTGCTGCCACCACGCCATCGCGCGTCCGCCGCGCCACTTGCGCCACCATGGCGCTGTTTTTCGCCAATGGCGCAACCTTCGCGACGTGGGGCATCCATATCCCGACCATCCGCGAACGCTTCGGGCTGAGCGATGCGGCGCTGTCGCTGGCGATGTTCGCCGTCGCCGGCGGGGCGATCCTGGTGATGGGCCGGCTCGGGCGGCAGGTGGCGCGGCTTGGCAGTGGGCGTGTGTCGATGTGGAGCGGCGTGCTGTTCGCGCTGGCGACCGGCTGCATCCTGCTGATGCCGAGCTTTGCTGCGCTGCTGGTCCTGCTCGTGCTGTTCGGCATCGCCAATGCCGGCTTCGACGTCGCCATGAACGCGCAGGCGGCCACCGTCGAGGCCGCGCATGCACATCCGATCATGTCGATGCTGCATGGCATGTTCAGCCTCGGCGGCATGGCCGGGGCCGCGCTCGGGGGCTGGGTGCTGTCGCTCGGCGTCACGCCGGCAACGCACGTGACCGCTGTCGCCCTGCTCACCGCGGCCACGGCACTGCTCACGCGTCCGCTCCTGTTGCCGGATGCCATCCCCGCCGACACCGCAGCCGCCACGGACGGACAGCACCGCCGCATGCTGCTGGTGCTGGGTACGCTGGCCTTTCTCGGCCTGCTCGGCGAAGGGGCGATGTACGACTGGAGCACCATCTATATGCGCGACATCGCCGGGGCGGCAGCCGCCTCGGCGAGTGCGGGTTATGCGGTGTTTTCCGGGGGGATGGCGCTGGCGCGCTTCGGTGGTGACGCCGTGCGCAAGCGGCTCGGCGCGCCACGCCTGCTGACCTGGAGCGCATGGCTGGCGTTCGGCGGCATGCTGCTCGCGGTCGCGTTGCCGCAACCGTGGAGCGCATTGCTCGGCTTCGGCCTGATGGGTGTCGGCGCGGCGAATATGGTGCCGATCTTTTTCGTCACAGCAGCGCGCTTGCCCGGCGTAGCGCCAGCCGAAGCTATCGCCAATGTGGCGCGCTTCGCCTATGTCGGCATGTTGCTCGGTCCCGTCATCATCGGCACGGTATCGCACGCCAGCAACCTGCGCGTGGGCCTTGGCGTGATTGCGCTGAGCATGGGTGTCATCGCCCTGTGCGGTGCGCGCAGCATCCGGCCAACCCCTGCCAAGTACTGAACG
Source organism: Burkholderiaceae bacterium (assembly GCA_035539795.1). Classification (GTDB taxonomy): domain Bacteria; phylum Pseudomonadota; class Gammaproteobacteria; order Burkholderiales; family Burkholderiaceae; genus Imbroritus. Next base: position 3,459 of record DATLHT010000520.1, on the reverse strand, counting down.
GCCGCCCAATCCGGCCCCTGACTCGGCGCACGCATCACGGATCCATCAGCTCATCCGGCCGGCACACACCAGCTTGGTCAGAGCGCGACGCAGCCGCCCATGCGGCTGCGTGACCCAGCGTTCAAGCGGCCTGTGCCAGCGCCGGGACGCTGCCATGGAACACCAGCGTGTCCATGGCGAGCACGCCGTAGGTCACTTCATCGACGATGCGCTCGCACGTTGCGCCTTCGCCCTGCGACGCCGCGACAGCCTGCGGACCGAGCGCCGCGCCCAGCGCCACATACAGCGGCAACAAGTGCTCGTCGGTCGGATGCGCGCGCTGTGCCTCGGGTGCGAGCGTGCGGTAGCGCGCCAGCGTGCCGAAATCGCCGCTGGCCAGCGCCTCGTCGATGGCATTCAGCATCCACGTGCGGAACGCTTCCACATATGGCAACGGCGCCGGCCCGTGCTGCGCGCGCGTACCCGAGAACACTTCGTGCAGATTGTGCGTGAAGCTGCCCGAGCCGATGATCAGCACGCCCTCGCCCCGCAGCGGCGCCAGCGCGCGACCGATCTCGATCTGCGTGGCCGGCGGCAGGCAGGGGTTGAGCGCCAGCTGCAGCACCGGCACGTCGGCATCGGGAAACAGGTAGCGCAGCGGCATCCACGCGCCATGGTCGAGCGGCCGGTCCGGGTCTTCTGCTACGTACGACGCGCCCTCGATGGCCGCCTCCGCCAGCAGCGCACGCACGCGCTGCGCCACGGCCGGCGCACCCGGCGCGTCGTAGCGCAAGGCAAACAGCTGCGGGGCGAAGCCGCCGAAATCGTGCCACGCCTCCTGCCGGGTGCGCGTGGTCACCGCCAGCGTGCTGTAGCTCCAGTGCGCGGAGATCACCACGATCGCGCGCGGCGGCGTCTGGCGCAGGCGCGCACCGAGTGCATCGAGCGCCGCGCCGGTCGGGCCGGGGTCGAGCGCCAGCATCGGCGAACCGTGTGAAATGTAGAGCGTGGGTAACAAGGACGTGGCCATCGGGGCCTCCTGCAAGCATGCAATGGGGAATGCGCAGACTTCGCGCTTGCCTCCAGTGTGGCAAATCGGCGCGCTCACAGGGGTGCGCTTTGTCGAACGCTCCGTTCAAAAGCTTTGTATGACTGAGCATCAACCAGCCCATGGCCCCGATAGCGCGTCGGATCCAGCCACAACCGTAACAAAACGTCGCACGCGCGCCGATTTAGCGTTTGTTTAATAGCCGGCCACGGCTGCCCGCACTACCGTGCAGGCATCGTCATCCGTATGAGACCATCATGCTGAAGCGCCTCACTCAATCTACCTCCGGCATATCCGGCCCCGGATTGTCCGCACCTGCCACACCCGAAACCACCGCAGCAGCCAGCCCCGCCACCCGGGTGGTCAGGGACCGCCACCTCGCGGACCTGATCAGCGCCTATGCCAATCCGAGCGCGCGGTCCATGCCGGTCGATACGTGGTGGCGTCTCGACACCGCCCGCACGGCGGCCACCTTGCGCAGCATCCATCCGTGTTTTGAGAAGCCAGGCACCGCGTACGTCAATGAGGCACTCGCGCGGCTGGAACACGGCAAACTCCGACCAGAAACATTGCTGACCGAATTCATGCTGCGGCTGGCTCGCGCGCGGTTGCCCGCCAGGTATCCGGCAAGCGAGGGCAAGCGTGCCGAACTGGCCCGCCAGATGACGGAAGGCATGTATGCACACGCGCGGACCAAGGGTACAAGATCGATATCGCGATCGCGCTCCTGCTCGACGCCGCCTACGGCACGCCGCCGCCGCCGGGCCCGGCCGAGAACACGCGTGGCGACCTGGCATGGGCCGAGGCCATTGTTCAGGTTGACACGCTGCGGTATTGCCTGCATACCTTCCTGAGCGGTCTGGCGACCGGCACACATGAGCTCAAAAAGCTGGAAAGGCTGGCGCGCCAGTGCGCCAGCCAGACCGACATTGAACGCAGCGTCTGGTACCGCAAGCTGGCCTTCTTCGCGGCGCAGTCTGGCGCCTGGCGTACGGTCAAGCTATTGCTCGATGCCGAAAAACTGGACCCCGGCGCGCTCGGCGAGCCATACGTAGTGGAATGTGAACGTATTTTTGCGCGCATCTCCAGAATCCGCGCTGCATTGGTTGATGCCGTCGAACCACCGGAAGAGGGCGATGAAGAGGACCGCATCGGCCTTCTGCACCTCGCCGCGGCACAGGACGACGTGGACATGCTCGCGTACCTGGCATCCACCGGCATTTCGATTGACAACGAAGATGATAATGGATGGAGCGCACTGTTTCATGCCGCGCGCCATGGCAATGTGCGCGCGAGTGAATGGCTGATCAAGCATCAGACGACTATCGATATGCGTAGCGAAGGGGAAAGCACTCCCTTGCATATCGCTGCTGAACATTCCCCTGCCATCGTGCGGCTGCTGATCGAGGCCGATGCCGATGTCAACGCCGTGAATTGGTATGGTCAATCTCCGCTGGCGCTCGCCTCGCATCCCGCATCCGTCACCCTGCTGTCCAGAGCGGGAGCGGATCTGACCAATACCGACTGTTCGGGTATCAATATTCTGCAACGGTGGGCCGGTCCTGGCAGCGAGTTACCCCGTCTCGACCTCATGGCGGCGCTGCACGAAGCGTGCACGACCCCTGTACAGCACGAGCGTTTTCGTCAAATGCTGAATCCACTGCAGGGGCATACGCCCCTATGGATGTATTTGTCCAAGAATGCTCCCTTCGGTAGCACAGTGGAAGTCTTTGCAGACGCCCCTACGCTCCTCCGCGCGATCGACGAAACCATTGCAGGCGTCAGGCTGCTCATGGCATGGGGTGCCGATCCGCATCATCGGAACACGGGATGCGAATCGGCATATGATCTCATCCGCGGCTTCACATACGATCGCTCCGTGGTCCCCCCGGCATGGTTATCGTCCACGGACGCCAATGCAACAACGTCCCGCGCAGCGGTCGACGCACACCTCGACACGCTCCGGCAACTGCTCGGACGGCCCGCAGTGGAAGCCGCGGCGGCAAGCCAGACCGGCAAGGGCAAGCGGGAGAACGGCGCATGATCGTGGCATGAGCGGCGGATAGCGGGACAGCGGACAGCATCACTTCCGCTCTGCGTACCCGATGCCGCTCGCGCAACCGGTGCTCAGCGGCCATCCCCACTGTTCTGTATCATGCAACCTCAGGCGGAAATCTGAAGCCGATACCCGATCGGATCCCGGACTCCGCCCAATTGCCTCCGTTGTCTGCATGCCACCCCCTGCCCCTCACACGCCTTCTCCGCACGATCACCAACGTTTCCCCACCTGGCTGCTGGTCTGCAGCGCGCTGATCGCCATCGGCCCCCTGTCCATCGACATGTACCTGCCGGCCTTTCCGGCCATGGGCGCGGCGCTTGGCGTCACGCCCGGCCAGATCGAGCTGACGCTCGGCGCCTTCCTGATCGGGCTG
>DATLHT010000519.1:0-1642 GCA_035539795.1 Burkholderiaceae bacterium | reverse complement strand
TTTCACCACATCGGCACCTTCGCCGTTCAGCATGGCGAGTACGGGAACGCCCGCGGCTAGGTACGATTGCAGCTTGCCAGGTATGGTCATCGAGAAGATCGGCTCGTTCTTCAAGCTGACCAGCAATGCGTCGGCATGCTTGAAGAAAGAGGACATTCGCTCGACTGGATGCCGTCCGAGCATATGGACGCACTCTTGCAATCCGCGACGCTGGATTTCATCGACCACCCATTGCGCCATTCGGCCGTCACCGACGATCAACCAACGAATGCTCCGGTGTTCCTTGAGCGTTTCCGCTGCGGCGAGGATTGCCGGGAAATCTTGAGCATCGCCGATGTTTCCAGCGAACATTACGTTGAAGCACTCCGGTTGGACCTGTACCTCAGGCGCAGCAACCGCTTGCTCTACATCGAACAGCATCTCGGCCCAACTGGGGAAGTATTCGATTCGGGCGCTATCGCCCGAGTACTTCTTGATTTGAGGCACAAAGCTTTTCGACTGCGCCAGGATCAGGTCACAGCGCTTGTAGATAAACGACACAAGCCGACCCACTGAACGCAGGATGAAAGGCGAGCGAACGACGCCAATGGCTTCCAGCGTCTCGGGCCAAAGGTCAAGAACCCAGAAAGCCAGTGGTGCCCGCTTTACCGCTCGCAATGCAACTGCAGGCACGCCGACCGTGATGGGCGATGGCTCATAGGCGAGAACCGCGTCAAAGTCGCGCCCTCGCAGCTTCCACAGCCCAAGCACGGATGCACTGATCGCGAAGGTCGCAAAGTTCAGCATCAAGCGGATGCCTCCCTTTCCACGCGCAGACATGGGCACCCGGACGACCTCCGCTCCTTCATAGCGTGCGAACATCTCGGGGGCATTGCGGTACGAGGGGAACACTTTGCCGTCGGGGTAGTTGGGCACACCAGTCAGCACCGTGACTTGGTGGCCACGCCGCACGAATTCGGCGACAAGATCATTGATCCTGAAGTTTTCCGGCCAGAAGTACTGGGAGACGACGAGCAACCGCATAGTGACTTCAGTACTTCTTCCAGACCACGCGGTTCACATAGTCGGTGTAGCTGTGAACGATGCGCAGCACCTTGTCTGACACGTTGGGCATGCTGTAGTCAGCCACCTGGCGCATGCCGCGCGCCTCGCTTCTCGGCTGGCTCTCCAGAATGGCCAGGCCCTGGCGCACACGGTCCACTTCGAGGCCCACCATCATCACGGCCGCTTCTTCCATGCCTTCGGGCCGCTCGTGAGCCTCGCGCAGGTTGAGCGCCGGGAAATTCAGGATCGACGACTCTTCGTTGATTGTGCCGCTATCGGACAAAGTGGCGCGTGCCGAGAGCTGCAGCTTCACGTAGTCGTGAAAGCCCAGCGGCTTCAACAGGCGCACCCGCGGATGAAAACGAGCGCCGGTCGCGTCGATGCGTTTCTGCGTGCGCGGGTGTGTCGAAACAATGACCGGCAGACCATGGTCTTCGGCCACGGCATTCAGCACCGCCACGAGCTTGCCAAAGGACTGCGGCGACTCAATGTTCTCCTCGCGATGCGCGCTAACCACGAAGTACTGCGCGGCCTGCAAGCCCAGGCGCTCCAGTATGTCGGACGCCTCGATGCGCGGGCGATAGTGTGTCAACACTTC
>DATLHT010000518.1:0-2930 GCA_035539795.1 Burkholderiaceae bacterium | reverse complement strand
GAAGGTCTTGCCGTTGGGCAGCCGCATTGCGGTCTTCGGCAGGAACGGGCGGCCGAGGATGTACTCGCCCGAGCCCGGCGCTACCGGGTAGAAACCCAGCGCGGTGAACACGTACCACGCCGACATCTGGCCCACGTCATCATTGCCGGCCAGGCCATCGGGACGATCGGCATACTGCGTGTCCATGATCTGCTTCAGGCGTGCCTGCGTGCGCCACGGCTGGCCGGCATGCGAGTACAGGTAGGCGACGTGGTGGCTGGGCTCATTGCCATGCGCATACCAGCCGATCAGGCCGGTGATGTCTTCCATGTGCTCGAAGATGGCCGGATCGACCTTCGCGTTGAACACTTCATCCAGGCGCGCCAGAAGTTTGTCACTGCCACCATGCGCTGCGGCAAGGCCGGCCACATCCTGCGGCACGTACCATGAGTACTGCCAGGCATTGCCTTCGGTGTAGTCGGTGCCGTAGCCACTGGCGCTGGGGTCGAACGGCGTACGGAAGCTGCCATCGCGCTTGCGCGCACGCATGAAGCCGGTGTCCTTGTCGAAGGCGTTGCGCCAGTTGCCCGCGCGCTTGTCGAAGGTTGCGGCCACATCGGTCTTGCCCATCGCCTGCGCCATGCGCGCGATGGTCCAGTCATCGAACGCGTATTCCAGCGTCTTGCTGGCTGCTTCGCCCTCCTCGTCGATCGGCACGTAGCCCAGCTCACGGTACTGCGCGATGCCATCGTAAGGGCCGTAGTTGGCAGTCTGCACCATCGCCTTCAGCGCCTTGTCCGCGTCGAAGCCACGAATGCCTTTCACGTAGGCATCGGCGATCACCGGCACCGCGTGGTAGCCGATCATGCACCAGTCTTCCAGGCCATGGAACGACCACACCGGCAGCATGCCGTAGGGACTGTGCTCATGATGGGCCAGCATGGAATTGACGAAATCGCTGTTGCGCTTCTCCGGCTGCACCAGGGTCAGCAGCGGGTGCAGCGCCCGGTAGGTATCCCACAGCGAGAACGTCGAATAGTTCGTGTAGCCCTTGGCCTGGTGCACGGCGTTGTCCGCGCCGCGGTACTGGCCGTCGGCATCCATGAACAGCGTCGGCCCCAGCAGCGTGTGGTACAGCGCGGTGTACGCGCTGCGACGCGCGTGTTCCGGTGCGTCGATATCCAGCACCGACAACGCCTGCGTCCACTCCTGCTTCGCCTGCGCGCGCACACGGTCGAAATCGAAGTCGGCCACTTCCGCATCGAGGTTGGCGATGGCGCCCGCCTCGCTGACCGGCGAAATGGCCACCTTCACCACCAGCGGTGCATCCAGCTTGCCGAAGTCGAAGGTGCCCACCAGCTGCCGCCCCTCCATCTGCGCGCGCTGCGCCGGGTCCTTCTCGCCCGGGGGCGCAAAGCCCTTGTAGACGATGTCCTGTTCGGTGTTGTGCAGCGCGTGGCTGGCCAGCGGCCGCGAGAAGCGCATCGCGAAATACAGCTGGCGGCCGGCGGCCCAGCCACGCGTCTCGCGGAAGCCGGTGATGGTGCCATCGCCACGCACGCGTACCCGCGACCACAGGATCTTGCCCGGGTAGTCATACATGCTGGTACGCATGTCCAGCAGCACCTTGGCTTCGCTGCCCTTCGGGAACGCATAGCGATGCACGCCCACGCGGGCGCTGGTGGTCAGCTCGGCGCGCACCTTGTAGTCGTCCAGGGTGACCGCGTAGTAGCCCGGCTCGGCCTTCTCGTCATCGTGGCGGAAACGCGAGGCGTAACCGCTGCGTGGCTTTTCGGGGTCGCCGCGCTCCAGGCCAGGGTTGCCGGTGAACGGCATCAGCAGGATATCGCCCAGGTCGGAATGACCGGTGCCGGAAAAGTGCGTGTGCGAGAAACCGACGATGCTGCTGTCGTCGTAACGGTAGCCCGCCGCCCAGCCGTAGGCCTTCTCGCGCGGCTGGATGCGCGTGTCCGGGCTGAGCTGGACCATGCCGAACGGCACCGTTGCGCCGGGGTAGGTATGCCCCTCACCGCCGGTGCCAATGAAGGGATCGACCGAGGCATAGGCCTTGTCGGCAGCGGTCCTGGCCGGGGCGGCCGCAGCCAGGCCGGAGGCGAACATCGCCGTAGCGGCGACAGCGATCAGGAGACGACGGTCCAGCGTGGGCATCGGCATTTGGATCGATTCAGGTGGTGGTCAGATCCTAGCACCGGGGTGACGGTGTCGCATGCTGCAGTGCGGATGCCGCCTTCAACGCATGCATCTGCAACCGATTGGATGGATCGACACAGGAATTGAAGGGATGCTGCCAGGGCTGGCAGACCCATTTCGATGCGAATGCGCAAGCAATTGTCGGAATGGGCCCTACTGAAACAACTCAGCCCGTAAATGGAGACGTCCAGATGCAATGCCGGGTGGAACAGACCGCCAATGCGCGTGCAGGATATCCGCGCAGCGCGAACACCGCTGCCGGGTGTGGAACCCCGGAATGAGCTACGAGAGCTGCTTGCCGTGACTGCGGCGGGCGGTGCGCGGCGGCCGCATGGCCCTCCGGCTTTTCTCGTAGCTCAGCCGAAGTTCCAACCCCGCACCGCCCGCCACCCTTGCGGTGGCCACGTCCCCTCAAGGAGCCATCGCATGTCGCATGAACCGCCCATCCTGACCCCGGAAATGGAATCCCTGTTCTTCCGCATCGAGCACGCCCTGAACACCGCCGAGGGCATGGCGATGATGATCGGCGAGAACGAACCGGCCGACCCGCAGGCGCATCTGCGCCCGGGCTACAGCCTGCAGAAGATCACTGTTGCGATGATGGCGTTGAGCCAGCATGGCCGGCGATTGCTGCATGAGCTGCGCGAGCAGCATGTGCGGGTGACGCTGCATTGAAGCCTGTAGAGCCGAGCCCATGCGCGACTCTGGTGTGATCGAGCACTGCGGTTGGTGACGGAGCA
>DATLHT010000517.1:0-3377 GCA_035539795.1 Burkholderiaceae bacterium | reverse complement strand
GACCTGCAGCCGTTCGCCCAGCGGATAGGGCTGACGGATGCTGTCCGCGTTGTTCTCGCCGGCACGCGTCTGTGCATCCGCCCACAGTTCGGCGAATAACCAGGCGCTGAGCACGGCGGTGCGCTCGGGGCGGACCTGCGTGTCGCTCGCGCCGACCGGTTGGCCGTAGCTGCGTGACAGCTCCTTGGGCACAGAGGCATTGCCGGTGTCCGATGCCCGTACCCGCTCGGCTTCCACCGGAACGGGTGACACCAGCGACGGAGCGACATAATTCGTGCTCGAAGTACCAAGGTTGGAACCGGTGGAGAGCATAAGGCACCTGAAAAGACTGGATTGCTGCGCATGACCGCCATGGCGCAGCATCCTCGGATGGGATGCCAGATCAGTAACTTGCCAGTGGCGCCGGTTCCGCGACGCGGGTCCACCGGCCGCCAGGTCGCCGGGTCGACTCCTCTCTGCTTCGCATCATCGGCGACACCAGCGGAAGACCGAAAACACCCATGGAACCGTCCGGCACGCCCGGCCACACACACGGAACGCTGCGCGGGAGTTCTGTGTGCACCCCGCTCCGCTTTCATCCTGTGCCAGCACCGCCGCGATCCGCCCATGAGCATCATCCGCTCCACGCCGTCCAGTTTCTCTGCCCAGACGCAGTCGGCAAGCGCGACGACGAACGCCAACGTCGCCAGCGGCCGCTGGAAGGGCCGCGAGATCGTCCTCAAGCAGAAGCCCGTCGGCGAAAGTCAGGCCAACGCCGTGGAAGAGTTGTGCCGCGACGCGGCCATCCGCCTGCGCGAGCGCGACAAGAAGGAAGAGGTCAAGGAACAGCCGGATCTCGAGATCGTCGCGCACGAGAACGCGGACGGTTACCTCGACATGACTGGCCAGCACCATCAGGCCGAGGAGCTGATGCGGCGCATGCGGCGCACGCCGGAGCGGGCCGGGTTGCTGGCGCAGCAACAGCACGACGATCCGGCGCTTGGCTACCTGGCCTTGCAGCGCGCCTACGTCTCGGCGCTCGACGACGGCGAAAGCGCGGATACCGTCGCCCTGCTGGAAGATGCCCTGGCGGAATGCGAGGTTCGGCAGGGGCCAGCCCTGCGGGCTGCGCTCAACACGGTTGCAGTCGCCACCGAGCAGGCACCGACCGCAGCGCAGCTCAGGTCGTTCCAGGCCACCTACCGCGACATCGTGCTGGGTACGCCGAGCGTTGGCGAAACCCTGACGGCGGTGCTGCGCGAATTTGGCGAGGCCCGTTTCGGCGAAGGCCTGCAGCAGATGATCCGTGCACTCGGCCAGGACCTGAACGCCGCACGCCCGTCCACCTCGCCCGTGCGGCTCAGCCAACTGGTGCAGGATCTCTACCACCTCCAGGTGGTCGGCACGGTACTGGAGGATTGCGGCATTCTCTGCACGGAACTGACGGGCCGCGCCCAGCCGCTGGCCCTGTCATCGCAGCAACTGATGGAGCGCATCATCAATCTGGCCGGAGAACGCTGGATTACCGGCCAGCGCGTCCTGAGCCTGACCGAAACATGCGACGTGCGCGTCCTGGCAACGCAGATCTATTTCGTCAGCTGGGTGCGCCGCATGCTCAAGCGCCTGCCGCTCAAGATTTTCCACGACGAGGATTGCCGCGGCTCGGTGCTGAACGCCAGCCAGGAAGCACTCGATACGCTGATCGCCCGTGAAGAAGAAGGCGAGGATGACGACGACAGCGATGTCGGCGGAGATGGGAGCGGCCAGGGCAGCCAGGATGGCCGTGGTCAGGACGGCGATGCAGGGGGGCCGGCAGACGCCGGCACCACGAAGGCGGCAAACGGTGGCTCCGTCTCATTCACCCTCCCGAAACTCCCCGCTGCGCCCAAAGGACGCTGACATGCTGATCGAAGACACGCTGGCTGCGTTCGGGCACGAAACCGGCTTGGGACCGCTCGCGCTGACGGAAGATGCACCGCTGCGTCTGTCCCTTTCAGAGCATGAGGAACTGGTGTTCGAGTGCTGTCCGGACGGCATCCTGCTGCATCTCGACATCCGGGTACGCTACGACATGCCGCTGGTGCTGGCCAGTGCGCTGCAGCGTATCGCCACCGATGGCGCCACACCGCACCCGGTACAGGTGGGCATGCGCGAAACGCCAGAAGGCACCTGGCTGATCGTCGGCACGCGTGCCGACGCGAGCACGTTCACGCTGCAGTGGATCGAACAGACCACGGCCTATCTGGAACGTTGGATCGGCGCGTTGCGCAGCGACTATCCAGACAGTTTCGACGGCCCCTTCCGCTAAGAGGCGGTATCAAAATGATTCTGGCGTCGTTGCAAGGCCTTGCCGTACTGCTTGTACTGTCTGCGGCCCAGCGCCTAGCCAGAACCCCTTCGCTTCATTGTGATACCGCCCCTTAACCTTCCGGCAGATCTCATTGCCACACGCCTCATCCTCCATAGGGGATAACCCGCCACCCGATGGCGGAACCGCCACAGCAGACCGGTTACTTATTCCGAAACCGTCATGGCAGCCATGCCGGCATGCCATTGACTCGACCGTTGCAAGGTGCCCCCATGACCGAATTGAGCCTGGTACGACTGACCCTGGACTACGGGCTTGAGGGAATTTCTTATACGCGCGGCAATACCCGCCCCACCCTGCCGCGTGACCGCGACTTGCGCCCATCCGGCGTCGGGCGTCGACCACAGCTCGAAGCGCTGCTCGAGATGCCGAATCTCGACAGCTACCTGCGTGATGCACTGATGCCATCCCTCAATCATCCTGAATTGCTGAGCCGCGTGCAGTTCGAACGCACACTCGACCGTCTGTACGAAGGACTATGCCAACTGATCGAGAACGTCGCGGAGCGTGAAGAGGAGTCGCGTGGTAGCGGTGGTAGCGGCGGTGACGATGATGGAAGCAACCAGGGCAGCAGTGATCGCCAGAACGCAGGCAACGGCGATGATGGCGACGGCAACAGCGATGTCCGGGCTGAAGCGGACCATACCGTCGGCAAGGCCGAGGGACGCGGCAATGGCAGCAGCGATGGGAACGCTAGGCAAAGCCCCGGGCAACGGGACCTGCGGCAGGCATGCGAAGCGCTGCAGCGGGAGCGCGCGCTGCGCGCCGACGTCTGGAACTATCTGAACGCGCTGCATCAGGGATGACCGCCATGACCGCTGCCCTTCAACTCACGCCGATCGAAGTCGAGTTGCTCGATTTCCTCAGCTACGTGTACCTGCAGATCGACGAGCCGGCCAAGGCCGCAGCCCTGCTTGCCGTCCGCGAAGCCCACGCAGCCTCAAAGGACAGCGAGCCGTCTGACACGCGTGCCGCCCTGGCGCTGGCCGTGGCGCGCACCCGCAACGCGCAGCCACGCAAGGCGCTGCGC
>DATLHT010000516.1:0-8949 GCA_035539795.1 Burkholderiaceae bacterium | reverse complement strand
GGGCTTTACCACCCGATTCAGCGGGTCGGACACCACAATGGGACTCGCCTTTGCGAGCACCGGCTCCTGGTTTCCATTCTTCTCGCCCCTGCTCGGTTGGCTCGGCGTGGCGCTCACCGGCAGCGATACTTCTTCAAACGTCCTCTTCGGGAACCTGCAGCAGGTCACCGCGCAGCAGGTGGGCGTCTCGCCGATCCTCACGGCGAGCGCCAATAGCTCGGGCGGTGTCATGGGCAAGATGATCGACGCGCAGAGCATCGTCGTCGCCTCGACCGCGACCAAGTGGTACGGGCATGAAGGCACGATCCTGCGCTATGTGTTCTTCCACTCGCTGGTGCTCGCGCTGCTGGTGGGCGGGTTGGTGACGCTGCAGGCTTACGTGGATCCGTTTACGCGGCTGGTGGTGCGGTGAATGGATAGCGAAGAGAAAGCCCGCAGATCGTAAACACTGGTAGCACCGTCTTGTTCTGATCATCTGGCGGCATGATCAACGGCTCCTGCGGGAGCCGTTTCTTTTGAGCAGTCCTCAGAACATCCTGATGAGCGATACCCTTTCATCGCGGTGAATGTAATGGTGAACTCTTGCAAACAATTCGCGTGGCATCGAGATCCATTTCTAGAATCTGAGCAATCGCATCGATGCTCCCGACATGATTGCCGCCATGTCGATCCCCACCCACCGCTCAAGAGGAACCCGCATGGAAACAGCATCCGCCACAGCAATCTCCCGGTACGATTCGCGCGGTGCCGGGTCACCCGCCCTGTCGAATACTTCAACAGGCGGCCAAGGTGCGGCACATACACCTGAAAGGCAGGATCGTTCGAGCCGAACGTTGAACAGCCCGGCAGGCGTGGTTTCGTCCCACGCAAACCGCCGCGTTTCTGCTTCTGTGCAAACGGCACAAGGAGCGCCTGCAACACTGCAGTCAAATACTCCGTCAACCTCTACCCGGTCAACGCCTCCCGGCACCGCGACTTCGACGGCATCCACGCCAACGGCACGCACGCGACAAAGCGCGCCGCCCACCTTGCTCCAACGTTTCACCCGTCTGTTCAGAAGCCGCTCAAAAACAAGCACGAGCGACGCGCGTGGAAAAACACAACCAGCACAAGGACAGGCATCCGGACAAAGACAAGGGCCGATCGAGAAAGCCGCACACTCAGTGGAAAAACTCGTCGATGGCCTCACGGTCAATGCAGCCGGGGAATCGGTTATCGTTGACAACGAAGCCTATCTGGAAGCAGTACGCCGGAACCTGCCGGAGAGCCTCCAGCGTGCGTACGAGCAAGCCGTCGACACATACCAACAGCAATATGACGGTGTACTTGAACCAAAGGCATTTCAATCCATCTACCGTCTGATCCCGATTCTGGGGGAAACCGAGGAATACGCGCCGCGGGTCAATGGACATCCCATCCTGCCAGTCTCGATGCTCTATATGAGTGCGTCGCACGCGCAGTTTTCGATGGAAGAAGTGGATGCCGTCATCGACGGCATGGTCACCGAGCGATTGCTGTCTCTCACCCGCAGCCTGACCACGACTTACATTCCCTTCGATACCGGCATTGCCATTGCGATTCATCCGGCTCTATTACGGTAACCATCTCGCCACCAAGAGATCATTAGAGCTTGAGCACCACGCCGAGCACCGCTCCCGCCACGATCAACCACAGCGGCGACACACGCGTCAGCAACGTCAGCAGCAAAGCCACCGCCGTGAAGCCCAGTGCGATGATCGAATGATCCACGCCGCGTGCCAGGATCACGCCGGTCGAAATCAATAGCCCAATGGTCAGCGGCGCCAGTCCCCGGCGCAGCAGACCGGGCCAGCGCGCCTGCGGGTTGCGGCCGGCAAAGATCTCGAAGGCGACGGCGGCGATGGCCGAAGGCGCGCTGATGGCCAGCATGGTGACACATGCACCGACTACACCGGCCACGTGCCAGCCGAATAGCGCGACGAACAGCACGTTGGGGCCAGGCGCGGCCTGAGAGATGGCGTACAGGGCAGCGAACTGCTCGTTGCTCATCCAGCCGTTGGTGTCCACGAGGAAGCGGTGCATGTCCGGCAGCACCGAGCTCGCGCCGCCGATGGCGAGCAACGAGACGGAAGCGAAATACCAGCCCAGGCTCAGGAGAACGTCCAGCGGCGTCATGCGGAGTCCTTCGGCGGACGCATGGCATCGGGGACGGTACCATCTTCGGTCTGCGGTTCGATGTCAGCTGCGGCCGCTTCCTGTCGAACGGCAGTGGGTGGCACGGCAACCCCCAGCGGGGTGCGCGCTGCCCGGCGCATGGCCCATGCCTCGAGCGCGATGCCGGTGGGAATCATCACTGCCATGACGGAGACCAGCGGCAGGCGCAGGATACCGATGGCCAGCAGCGCACCGCCGCCCATGATGGCGGCGCGCACCGTGCGCGGCTGTGCCAGCGCCATGCGGATGCCGGTGGCCAGCACCAGGCCGGCGGACACTGCCATCATGCCCTGCAGCATGTGCCGGACGAAAGCGAGATCGCTATAGCGGGCGTAGATGCTCGCGATCACGAGGATCAGCAGCATCGGCACCAGCACGAGCCCAGAGAATGCACAGATCGAACCACGCACCCCGGCATAGCGGTAACCGAGCATCAGCGAGATGTTGACGACATTCGGCCCCGGCAGGACCTGGGCGATGCTGAACAGCTCGGCAAACTCGCGGTCGTCCATCCAGCGATTGCGCTCGACGATGGCACGCCGCACGAACGGCATGACACCGCCGAAGCCGGACAGGCCCATGCGGGAAAACTCGGTAAAGAGCCGCCCTGCCGGTGGCGGAAACGGCTCGCGGGGAGTGTTCATCAGTCGTCGATCACTCGTCTGACTCGGCGAGCGGCAACGACAACTGTGCCGCCTTCAGTTTCGGCTCGAACAGATGACCCTTGCGGGCCCGCTTGCCGACGTAGGATGCCAGCGCCTTGCCATCGAGCAGATAGGACGCCTCGCGGTTGCCGCGGCCATTGCCGCTGACCATCACGCCCTGCCCACCGACGGCGGCGACGGCGGCCAGTGAATCCTTGGCATCAACTTCCATCAGGATCACGCCGCGCCCGCCGCTGGCAAGCGTCTTCATCTCGCCCATCGGGAAAACGAGCAGGCGGCCCTGTGCAGACATGCACGCGATATGGGCGGCATCCTCGGGGACCGGTGCGGGCTTGTTCACGGTATCGCCCTCGTCCATGGTGATGAACGACTTGCCGCCCTTCTGCCGGCTCGTCATATCGCCGACCGAGGCGATGAAGCCATTGCCCGATGCCACCGACAGCACCAGCCGCTGACTGGCCGCGCCCGCGTGATACTGGACGATGCGTGACCCGGGTTGCAGCTCGATCAGCGAGTTAACCGGCACGCCATCGCCGCGCCCGCCCGGCAATCCGGCCACCGGCACGGAATACACGCGGCCGTTGCTGCCGAAGATCAGCAGCGTATCGACCGAGCGGCACTCGAAGGTGCCGTACAGGCTGTCGCCCGCCTTGAAGGTGAATTGCTGTGCGTCGTGACCATGGCCCTGGCGCGTGCGCACCCAGCCCTTCTCGGACAGCACGACCGTCAGCGGCTCGTCGACGATACGGATTTCGGCGGCGGCCCGGCGCTCTTCCTGGATCAGCGTGCGGCGTTCATCGCCATACTGTTTGGCATCGGTCTCGATTTCCTTGATGATGCGGCGCTTCATCAGGCTCTCGGAGCCCAGCAGGTTCTCCAGTTCCTGTTTCTCCTCGCGCAGGTTTTTCAGTTCCTGCTCGATGCGGATCGCTTCCAGCCGTGCGAGTTGACGCAGACGGATTTCAAGGATGTCCTCGGCCTGCCGGTCGGACAGCTTGAACGCCTCGATCAGCGCCGCCTTGGGCTCGTCGCTTTCGCGGATGATGCGGATCACCTCATCGATATTCAGCAGGACAAGCATGCGTCCTTCGAGAATATGGATACGGTCGTCGACCTTGCCGAGGCGGTGTTTCGTGCGGCGCGTGACCGTGGCGAAACGGAAGCTGATCCATTCCTGCAGGATCTCGGGCAGCGCCTTCTGGCGCGGCCGGCCGTCCATGCCGATCATCACGAGGTTGATGGCGGCACCCGATTCGAGGCTGGTATGCGCCAGCAGGGTGTTGATGAATTCCTGCTGCTCGATGTTCTTGCTCTTCGGCTCGAACACCAGGCGTACCGGCGCATCCTTGCCGGACTCGTCGCGTACGGTGTCGAGCACGGCCAGCAGGCTTTGCTTGAGCTGCAACTGATCCGCTGTAAGCGCCTTCTTGCCGGTCTTGACCTTGGGGTTGGTCAGTTCCTCGATTTCCTCGAGCACCTTCTGTGCCGAGGTGCCCGGCGGCAGTTCGTTGACCACCAGCTGCCACTGGCCGCGCGCCATCTCTTCGATGGTCCAGCGTGCGCGCACCTTGAGACTGCCACGGCCACCTTCGTAGATCTGGGCGATATCGGCGGCCGCCGAAATGATCTGTCCGCCGCCCGGATAGTCGGGGCCGGGCATGATTTCCAGTAGTTCGGCCAGAGACAGACGCGGATTGCGGATCAGTGCCACGGTCGCCGCAGCCACCTCGCGCAAGTTGTGCGGCGGGATTTCCGTGGCCATGCCAACCGCGATGCCGGAAGCGCCGTTAAGCAGCACGAACGGCAGGCGCGCCGGCAGCAGCTGCGGCTCTTCCATCGAGCCATCGTAGTTGGGGATGAAATCCGCCGTGCCCTGGTCAAGTTCTTCGAGCAACAGGCGTGCGATTGGCGTCAGACGCGCTTCGGTGTAGCGCATCGCTGCCGCCCCATCGCCATCGCGCGAACCGAAATTGCCCTGCCCGTCGATCAGTGGGTAACGCAGCGAAAAATCCTGAGCCAGCCGCACCAGCGCATCGTAGGCCGACTGGTCGCCGTGCGGATGGAACTTGCCGAGCACGTCGCCGACCACGCGCGCCGATTTCACCGGCTTGCTGTCGGCGCGCAGCCCCATTTCGTGCATGGCATACAGGATGCGCCGCTGCACGGGCTTCTGGCCGTCCGCCACCTCGGGCAGCGCGCGCCCCTTCACCACGCTGATCGCGTAGTCGAGATAGGCGCGTTCGGCGTAGTCCGCCAGCGTCAGCGAATCAGGCGATTCCTGCGGGGCGAAGGCAATGTCTTGTTGATCCATCGAATGTCAGGCGAGGAGGAAATATTGGGAAGATGCGGAAGGCGATGCGGACACAGAGCGTGCCCAGACGGCGAGAAATGATGTGCAGACGGCCGGCATCACTCGACGATCTGCATGGCGCGCCGTGCACCAAGCACGACTTTCACGCGTTCGCCACGTGTACCGTGCGTACCAGCTTGAGCTGTCTGCAGCGCTGCAGCGGGATTGTAGAACTGGTAGAACTGCATCACGGTCTTGACGTAATTCTGCGTTTCGGGATACGGCGGGATCTGGTTGCGATACTTCTGCACCGCACCCTCGCCAGCGTTGTAGGCAGCCAGCACCAGGTCGATGCGGCCAGGGAACATGCGGCTCAGCTGGCTCAGGTAGCGCACGCCAGTGGGAATATTGATGGTCGGATCGTGCAGCTTCTGCTGCACCGTGCGCCTGGCATCGGCCACCACGCCGAAGCGCGCACCGGTATCGGGAATCACCTGCATCAGGCCGATGGCACCCTTGGGCGATACCGCCTGCGGATTGAAGCCGGACTCCACGGCCATCACGGCCTTGACCAGCGCGGGATCCACGCCATAGCGATTCGCCGCGGTGTGGATGAGCGGCTGCATCTTGGGCAGATTCGGGTGATTCACCAAGTAGCGGTACAACCGCTTGCTGTCGGCATTCTCGGCCACCGGGCGCAACGCTTGCGCCACGGCGGGCACCGCACTCTCGCCGGCGGCACTGTCTTTCATGAAGAGCACATAGCGTTCGTCGGCCTGTTCGTTGGCGAAATGCGCCACGCCCTGTTCGTCGATGTAGCCATAGAGATCGGCATGCGCGAGCCCTGCCCCGGCTATTCCCATGAATAGCACCAGGCACAGCACCATCGATCGCAGCCAGTGTGTTCTCACGCTCTTGCTCCGGATTATCCCGTCTTGATACTGTTCGGTCGCCGTCAGATATCGGCCACCACCTCGTTGCCGCGCTCTTCCAGCCAAGCCTTGCGTGACGCAGCTTCACCCTTGCCCATCAGCATGTTCATCACGCTGACGGTCTGCGGGAGGTCAAAGTGGCCGAGCGCCACGGGCAGCAGGCGGCGCGTGTCCGGGTTCATGGTGGTCTCCCACAACTGCTCGGCGCTCATCTCGCCAAGACCCTTGAAACGCGAAATCTGCCATGCGCCGTCACGCACCCCGTCCTTGCGCAGCTTGTCCTCGATCGCTGTCAGTTCGCCTTCGTCGAGGGCATACAGCTTCTGTGCCGGCTTCTTGCCGCGCGCCGGCGCATCTACACGGAACAGCGGCGGGCGTGCCACACAGACATGCCCCAGGTCGATCAGCTTGGGGAAATGCCGGAAAAACAGCGTTAGCAGCAACACCTGGATGTGCGCACCGTCGACGTCGGCATCCGACAGAATACAGATCTTGCCATAGCGCAAATTGCTCAAATCGGGCTCATCATCAACCCCGTGTGGGTCGACACCAATAGCCACCGCGATGTCATGCACCTCATTATTGGCGAACAACCGGTCGCGCTCGGTTTCCCAGGTATTCAACACCTTGCCACGCAGCGGCAGGATGGCTTGGTATTCCTTGTCGCGGCCCATCTTGGCCGAGCCACCGGCGGAGTCGCCCTCCACCAGAAATAGTTCGTTGCGTGTGATGTCGGTCGATTCGCAATCGGTCAACTTGCCCGGCAGCACCGCCACGCCGGAGCCCTTGCGCTTTTCCACCTTCTGCGCCGCGCGTGTACGCGCCTGTGCCTGACGGATTACCAGTTCAGCCAGCTTCTTCCCATACTCGACATGCTGGTTGAGCCAGAGTTCCAGCGCCGGCCGGCTGAAGCTGCCGACCAGTTTGACCGCATCGCGGCTGTTCAGGCGTTCTTTGATTTGCCCCTGGAACTGCGGATCGAGCACCTTGGCCGAGAGGACAAAGGAGACGCGGGCGAACACATCCTCGGGCATCAGCTTCACACCCTTGGGTTGAAGCGCATGCAATTCGATAAAACTCTTAACAGCCTGAAACAATCCTTCACGCAAGCCGGACTCGTGCGTGCCGCCGGCAGGTGTGGGGATCAGGTTGACATACGATTCGCGGACCGGCGCGCCCTCTTCGGTCCAGGCCACGACCCAGGAAGCACCCTCGCCTTCGGCAAAGCCTTCCTCGGCCGGATTGGCGTCGGGGTCGGCGAAATGTTCGCCCTCGAACATCGGAATCACCGGCTCGGCGCCGCTCGTCTGCGCGAGCGATTCGACCAGGTAACCGCGCAAGCCTTGGTCGTACTGCCAGACCAGGCTGTCGCCCGTCTTCTCCGTGACCAGCGTAACCTTGACGCCGGGCAGCAGCACAGCCTTGCTGCGCAGAAGACGCTGCAACTCGGCCAATGGAATGGTGGCCGAATCGAAATACTTGGCATCCGGCCAGACGCGCACGCGGGTGCCGCGCTTTTTCTCGCCACGTTCCGGCTTGCGCGTGGCCAGCGGTTCGATCACGTCGCCGCCGGAAAAGACGATGGACGATGTCTGTCCATCACGCCAGACCATGACTTCGAGCCGCTTGGCCAGTGCATTGGTCACTGACACGCCTACGCCGTGCAGGCCGCCCGAAAAAGCGTAGGCACCGCCCTTGCCCTTGTCAAACTTGCCGCCGGCATGCAGGCGCGTGAAGACGATCTCCACCACGGGCACGCCCTCCTCGGGATGCATGCCCACCGGGATGCCGCGCCCGTCATCCTCGACGCTGATGCTGCCGTCGGTATGGAGGGTCACGACGATCTCATTGCCAAACCCGCCCAGCGCCTCGTCCGATGCGTTGTCGATGACCTCCTGCACGATATGCAGAGGGTTGTCGGTCCGCGTGTACATGCCGGGACGCTGCTTGACAGGTTCCAGCCCTTTCAGGACGCGGATGGAGGATTCGCTGTATTGACTCGGTTTGCTCGCCATGGATGTGCAAGGATGGTCGTCGGCCTGCGGCGGTTCGCCGGCAGGAAACAGACCGCATTGTAATGGATTGAGACCGGAGTCCGTGCGGGACGGGTCTTCTGCCGGCATGGCGGAGACGCACTGCCGTACCAGTTGCATGCCGCGTGGACATTGCCCCGGCACCTACCGCCCCGCCGGGCTGGCCCCCGCGGGGCCGCCGTGGCCGTGAAACCGAACCGTAGCACCATTTCCGCAACCGGGCCTCGTGGGCCGCCAGCAGATTTTTCGGCCCGGGGGTACACTGCGTCACGCGCTCCTGGCCTCCCGCCACAGGCGGGCCCCCGGTGTTCTACTGTTTTCTCCCCGGTCATCCAGCATGCAACGCCGCCCCCTCTCCCTTACCACCGTACTGATCTGCGGTGGCCTCCTCGTCACTATGTCCATGGGCATCCGGCACGGCTTCGGACTGTTCAACCTACCGATCACCCAGGCACATGGCTGGAACCGCGAGACGTTCGCGTTCGCGCTGGCGTTGCAAAATCTGGTGTGGGGCTTTGCCCAGCCACTCGCTGGCGCGCTGTCGGACCGGTTTGGGGCGTACCGCGTGATGCTACTGGGCGCCGCGCTCTATGTCGGCGGGCTGGTGATCATGGCCCTGGCCACGACCGGCACCGTGTTCGCCTCCGGCGCGGGCGTGATGATCGGTATCGCTCAGGCTGGCACGACCTATAGCGTGGTGTACGGCGTGATCGGCCGAACGGCGTCGCCGGACAAGCGCGTCTGGGCCATGGGGATTGCTGCGGCAGCGGGTTCGTTCGGGCAGTTCCTGATGATTCCACTGGAACAGAGCCTGATCACGCACCTCGGCTGGCAGG
>DATLHT010000515.1:0-5503 GCA_035539795.1 Burkholderiaceae bacterium | reverse complement strand
CAGTTGCATGCGCCGGATGCCTGTGCCGCGTTCATTTTTGGCAATGAACGCACAGGCTTGCCGAACGAGATCGTTGAACGTTGTGGCTTGATCACTCACATTCCCGCCAATCCCGACTACGCATCGCTAAACCTCGCCCAGGCCGTACAGTTGATGGCCTATGAACTGCGTCTGGCCATCCATGGCGCTGCCGCGCCGGCCACGGAGGATGTCGGTTTCCAGGGCGTGCCTGCCACCGCCGAGCAGATCGAGGGCATGTTCACGCATCTCGAACAGGCTCTGGTAGAAATCGGTTTCCTCGACCCGGCCCAGCCCAAGCGTCTGATGCCGCGCCTGCGGCGGCTGCTGGCGCGGACCGGACTCGAAGCCGAGGAGGTCAATATCCTGCGAGGCATCGCCAAGCACATCCTGTTGCACGAACGCCAGGGGGGCGGCTCGCGCTGAAGTCCCTGCCGATGACTCGGACTGACGGCGAGGGCGCATGGCAGGAACGTGCGTGCGCCTGCACGCCGGCAGGGAATCTCTTACACTTTCGGTTGGTGGCTGCCTCGGGCAGTGCGCCATTTCTTTCCGACTCCATACGGTTGCACCCCAATGTTCACACGCCTCAAGGAAGACATCGACGCCATCATGAACCGCGATCCCGCGGCCCGCAGCCGGCTCGAGGTGTTGACCTGTTACCCCGGCCTGCATGCGGTGCTGTTCCATCGCCTGGCGCACGGTTGCTGGAACATGGGCTTCAAATGGCTTGGCCGGTTCGTGTCGCACCTGGGCCGCTTCTTCACCGGCATCGAGATCCACCCGGGCGCGCGCGTCGGGCGGCGGGTGTTCATCGACCACGGCATGGGCGTGGTGATCGGCGAGACCGCCGATATCGGCGATGATTGCACGATCTACCAGGGCGTGACGCTCGGCGGCACGTCGCTCTATAAGGGCGAAAAGCGCCATCCCACGCTGGGTACAGGTGTGGTGGTCAGCGCCGGCGCGAAGGTGCTTGGCGGCTTCGTGGTGGGCGATGGTGCCCGGGTAGGCTCGAATGCCGTGGTGCTCAAGCCGGTGCCGCCGGGTGCGACCGCCGTGGGCATTCCTGCGCGCATCATCCTGCCGGACAGTCCGCCCGCGAGCGATACCGGCAAGAAAACCGAGTTCTCGGCCTACGGCATCACGCCGAATGCCGATGATCCGGTGTCGCTGGCGCTGAAAAGCCTGATCGACCATTCCGAGGCGCAGACGGCGCGCATCAATGCGATTCTCGATGCGCTGGACCATCTCGGGGCGCATCTGGAGAATTCGCCGAACGATCCGTTCGACGCGGGTGAGCTGAAGAAGATGTTGCGCTAAGGTGTGAGCGACTGCGGCGCGCCTGGGTAGCCGGGGCGTCGCAGTCGGCTTGTGGAGATTGACTCAGGCCGGAAGACCGTCGCACTGACTGTCATGACACCGAAGCGGATGGCTGGCGACCATGCTAGCTTCTGCTCTGCATCACAGGCGCATGATGCCGTTTGGCCATCCGGTCAGCGATCTGCGGGCGTGTGCTACGTATCACACAGCCGCTCGGCAAGCGGCACACGTTGCAGGCCGCCGGCATCCAGGCGCAGCGCGTCGGCGCGCACGATCGGCCCGTCGAAATCCCAGTCACTGAGTACCCAGCGTTCGCCACCAGCTTCGTCATGGCGGTGCGGCCGGTGTGTGTGGCCATGAATCAGCGTCTGGCCTGCACCGGGTACCAGCATGGCTGCGACGCCGGTTGCCGTGACATCGCCCTGCATGCGCATGCCGCCGGCCCGTCCAGCCTCGCTGTCGGCGCGCAGGCGGCGCGCGATCTTCAGGCGCAGGCTGAGGGGCAGGGCGAGAAACATCCGCTGTACCCATGGTTTGCGGGTCCAGTGGCGAAAGCGCATGTAAGGCACATCGTCCGTGCACATGATGTCGCCATGGCTGAGCAGTACGTGATGCCCATCGGCTTCGATCCGGACGGGATCCGGTAGCAACGCGAGCCCCGCTTCGCGGGCAAAGGTCCGGCCCAGCAGGAAATCGCGGTTGCCGTGCATCAGGTACAGTGCCAGTCCACGTTCTGCAGCCTGCCGCAGCAGCGCGATCACGCGCTGGTTGAACGGATCGTGGCGCTCGTCGTCGCCCACCCAGAACTCGAAGAAATCGCCGAGGATCACCAGGGCGCGCGCCTCGCCGGCAGCGCCGTCGAGAAAACGTTCGAATGCGGCCAGCGTGCGCGGCATGGCGGGCGTCAGGTGCAGGTCCGAAATGAACAACACCGGCCCGGGGAGTACAAGCGGGGCCGGTGTCATGGCTGCAGGGATGGAATGAGCGTGCGACAAGCGATGGCAGCAGTTACTCGACGATCACCGCTTTCTCGATGATCACGTCTTCCATCGGCACGTCCTGGTGGAAGCCGCTGCTGCCGGTGCGCACGGCGCGGATCTTGTCGACCACGTCCATGCCGTCGGTGACTTCACCGAACACGGCGTAGCCGAAGCCTGCCGGCGTCGGCGAGGTGAAGTTCAGGAAGTCGTTGTCGACGGTGTTGATGAAGAACTGTGCGCTGGCCGAGTGCGGCTCGTTGGTGCGGGCCATGGCGATGGCGCCGCGCGTGTTCTTGAGGCCGTTGCCGGCTTCGTTCTCGATCGGCGCATCCACTTCTTTCTGCTTCATGCCGGGCTCGAAGCCGCCACCCTGGATCATGAAGCCCTTGATCACGCGATGGAAGATCGTATTGCTGTAGTGGCCCTTGCGCACGTACGAAAGGAAGTTTTCCACCGTCTTCGGGGCTTTTTCGGCGTTCAGCGCCAGGGTGATGATGCCGTGGTTGGTGTGCAGTTGTACGGTAGCCATGGGGATTCCTTGATTGAATGACTGAGCAGATTACTTGGAGAGAACTTTGGCCGATTCG
Source organism: Burkholderiaceae bacterium (assembly GCA_035539795.1). Lineage (GTDB taxonomy): Bacteria > Pseudomonadota > Gammaproteobacteria > Burkholderiales > Burkholderiaceae > Imbroritus. The sequence goes on along the minus strand of DATLHT010000515.1, from coordinate 2,595 downwards.
ATGACGACTGGCGTGACCGGCATGTCTTTCATCGGCCCCGTCCGGGTCGTGCGAACCGCACGGATCTTGTGCACCGTCGCCATGCCGTCGACTACCTTGCCGAACACGGCATAACCGTGCCCGTCGGGGAGCGGATAGTCGAGGTTGCGGTTGTCGACGACATTGATGAAAAACTGCGACGTGGCGGAGTCCGGGTCATCGGTACGCGCCATCGCCACCATGCCGGTGCTGTTCTTCAGGCCATTGCGCGCTTCGAGCGGGATCGAAGGCTGCGTGGGTTTCTGGCGCAACTCCTTGTCGAAGCCGCCACCCTGGATCATAAAGCCATCGATCACGCGATGGAACAGCGTACCATTGTAGTGGCCGCTCTTCACATAGCTGAGGAAATTGGCCACCGTGCGCGGCGCCTTGTCGGGATACAGTTCGACGGTGAAGGCGCCGGCCGTCGTGGTGAACTGCACCTTGGGCGGCGCGGCGGCCAGCGCGCTGCCGCACAATGCAAAGGTCAGGGCGGCAAGAATGGTTGCCAGAACGGATTTCGGTAGAAACGTCATCATCGGAGAGCGGTCGGTCAGGGCGCTTCGGTGCCCAGCAGTTCATTGAGGGCACGCAGGCGCTGGGCTGCGCCGGCGTTGCCGGGCGACACGCGCGTCACCTGTTCCAGCGCGCGGCGTGCCTGCAGCAGGTGCACGGTAGCGAGATTGCCGTTTGCCACAGCGAAATCGGGGCGCAGGCGCACGGCCATCTGCAGTGCCTGCTGCGCGCCGGCCAGATCGCCGCCCTTGACGCGGATCATGGCCAGATTGTTGTAGGGTTCGGGCAAATCGGGGAAATCCTGGGTCAGGCTCTCGAAGGCCGCAGCGGCTTCGTCCGTGCGGTTCAGTGAATTGAGGGCGACGCCACGCTGGAAGCGCGCCTGTACATTGCGCGGATTGGCTGCCAGCACGCGCTCGTAGCTGGCCAGCGCGGCCGCGTAATCCCGTTCGGCAAGCTGCCGTTCGGCGACATCCATGCCCGGGTCCAGCGAGGTAACTGGCGCGCCAGATTCCGCTGTCTTGACCGGGATGTTCTGTGCCATCAGCGCGCCAGCCGGCAGGGTAGCGAAGCACAGTGCAGCCAGGATTTGCTTGAAGCGCATGAAGAAGACTCGGTTAGGTTCCGTTATACTGCGCTGCATTCTAGCAAAGCGCTTGGAGACGGTTTCAAAATGATTCTGGCGTCATGCACTGGTCGCGCCGACCAGCGCCGCGTCGCTTCATTCTGAAACCGCCTCCCGACTGGAGTCGCTGCAGGATTTCCCGCCGCGGCACGCAGCAATGCGTTCCATCGCGCACGCTTTCCATTTCGTCGTCCGATTCCACACATGCAATCACTGATCATCTACAACACGCTGGCGCGAGAGAAGCAGCCTTTTGTACCCATCGAACCCGGCAAGGTGAGGATGTATGTGTGCGGCATGACGGTCTACGACTACTGCCACGTCGGCCATGCGCGCGTCATGGTGGTCTTCGACATGGTGCAGCGCTGGCTCCGTGCCAGCGGCTACGCAGTGACCTATGTGCGTAACATCACGGACATCGACGACAAGATCATCCGCCGCGCCGTGGACAACGGTGAAACCATCGGCGAACTGACGGGCCGCTTCATCGGCTTCATGCACGAGGATGCCGACGCACTCGGCGTGCAGCGCCCCGATCACGAACCGCGTGCTACCCAGTATATCCCGCAGATGCTCGGCATCATCGACCGTCTGGCCGACAACGGCCTGGCTTACCAGGCCAGCGATGGCGATGTGAACTACGCGGTGCGCAAATTCCCCGGCTACGGCAAGCTCTCCGGCAAGAGCCTGGAAGACCTGCGTGCGGGCGAACGCGTGGCCTCGAACGACGCCAAGCATGATCCGCTCGATTTCGTATTGTGGAAGTCCGCCAAGGACAGCGAGCCCGAAGAAACCAAGTGGGATTCCCGCTGGGGCAAGGGTCGTCCAGGCTGGCATATCGAATGCTCGGCCATGAGCTGCGCACTGCTCGGCGACCATTTCGACATTCACGGCGGCGGGGCGGACCTGCAGTTCCCGCATCACGAAAATGAGATCGCGCAATCGGAAGGCGCGAGCGGCAAGACCTTCGTGAATCTGTGGATGCACAATGGTTTCGTGCGCGTGAACGACGAGAAGATGTCCAAGTCACTCGGCAACTTCTTTACCATCCGCGATGTGCTGAAGGTGTACGATGCTGAAGTTGTGCGCTTTTTTATCCTGCGCGCTCACTACCGCAGCGAGCTGCACTATTCGAACGCCAACCTCGATGACGCCAAGGCATCGCTGACGCGTCTCTACACGGCGCTCAAGGATGTGCAGTCCGACGACGAGCCGTTGGACTGGGACGAGGCCCACGCAGTGCGGTTCGCCGCGGCGATGAACGATGACTTCAATTCGCCGCTGGCCATCGCCGTGCTGTTCGAACTCGCTGGCGAAGTGAACAAGTCGCGCTCCGGTGCGCTGGCCCGCCAGCTTGCCGGTCTGGCGCAGGTGCTCGGTCTGCTGGACCGTGCGCCTCAGGATTTCCTCCAGGGTGCAGTTGCTGCCGATGGTAT
>DATLHT010000514.1:0-4444 GCA_035539795.1 Burkholderiaceae bacterium | reverse complement strand
GGGTACCACCCCACCACCAATTCCACGCATCACCAGTGACGAGGCGACTCATCCACGGTGATTGAAGCAATGGACCTTCGGGTCCATTTTTTCATTTCCGCAGCACCAGGTCACCACGCGGCAAGCCGAGACGTGTGCATTGCAGCTGCCGGCTGCATGTCTCGCCAACCATAGAGGCCCAGCCACCGCCTCATGTAGGATGCTGCCGCCTGAACAGAACCCAAAACACCGTCTAAGATGCATGGTGCTGCCGCACAACAGAGAGGTATGGAAATGCGCGATGCAAATACTCCGGGCAGGAGCACGCCCAGACACTCGCCGCCAAATAACGGCGGCCTTCGGGCACAATCGTCACAGCGCTTCCACAAACGGCTGATACATCTGTTCGATCGATTCGCCAGTGGTGCGACAAGGTACGCTGGCTCGCCGCTGGCGTTTTCCATGGCCATCGTGATCGTGCTCGCATGGGCGCTCACCGGACCGATCTTTGGGTTTTCCGAGACATGGCAACTTGTCATCAACACGGGTACGACGGTCATCACCTTCCTGATGGTGTTCCTGATCCAGCAAAGCCAGAACAAGGATTCCGTGGCGATCCACCTCAAGCTGAACGAACTGCTGGCCTCACACAAGGAAGCCAGCAATCATCTCGTTTCGATCGAGGACCTGGATGAGGACGAATTGCGCCAGCTCAGCAAGTACTACCGCTATCTGGCAGAGCTTGCAGACCGCGAGGGCGGCGTGAAACGCAGTCATTCGATCGATGAGGCAAACGAGAACCACGCAGCCAAGAAGCGAGCTCGACAAACCTCGCTTCGACAGCACGAAACCGCACGGTGACACTGGCGCGCAACGCCATGCGGCGCATCGACGAGGACTGATCCAGCCGGTCAGGCCACAGCCACAGCCCGTTCCGCGACGATGCGCGGCAGATTGACCTCGATCCAGTCTGCCAGGCCCCGCACCTTCTCCGCAGCCTCACGTCCCAGTGGCGTCAGACTGTATTCAACGTGTGGCGGCACCACCTCGTGCGCCACGCGCACCACCAGACCATCCCCTTCCAGCCATTGCAGCGTCTGAGCCAGCATACGCTCGCTGATACCGCCGATCGCGCGGCGCAGTTCGCTGAAGCGGTGCGTTCCCTTCTCGAGCACCATCAGCACCAAGACACCCCAGCGGCTGGTGACATGCTTGAGCACCTCGCGCGAGGGGCAGGCGGCGGCAAGCAGGTCGCCGCGTTGCAGTCGCTCGGAAAGCGGTACACCGCTGCCACGAGATGCGCTGTCAGGAGATGATTTCGCATCTTTGCTCATACTTACCTTTATGTGCGTACTTTCTAAAAGTTAGTGTTGATTGTACAGTGGCTCCATCAACCCATTCAAGGAGATCTTCATCATGCGATATGCCATTACCGGTGCCACAGGACAGCTCGGCCGCCTCGTGATCCAGCAGCTCAAATCGATGGTTCCGGCCGCCAATCTGGTCGGACTGGCCCGTTCGTCCGCGAAAGCGGCAGACCTCGGCATCGAGGTGCGCGCGGCGGACTACACTCAACCTCAGACATTGACAGCGGCCCTGGCTGGCGTGGATACCATGCTGCTGATCTCCTCGAGTGAGGTCGGACAACGCACGGCCCAGCATCGCAACGTGATTGACGCCGCCCGGCAGGCCGGCGTGCAGCGCATCGTCTACACCAGCCTGCTACATGCGGACAGCTCACCACTGAATCTTGCGCCGGAACATACCGAAACAGAAAAACTGCTGAAAGCATCCGGCATCGCGCACACCATCCTGCGCAACGGCTGGTACACGGAGAATTACACGGGTTCGATCCCTGCTGCGCTGGCACACGGCGCGTTCATCGGCAGTGCGGGAGATGGCCGGATCGCGTCGGCGGCCCGTGCCGACTATGCAGCCGCGGCAGCGGTGGTCCTCACCACCGCAGGCCACGATGGCCGGACGTATGAACTGGCTGGGGATGAAGCGTATACGCTGACAGACCTCGCGACCGAGATCACGCGCCAGTCGGGTCAGGCCATTCCATACAGGAACCTGCCCGAAACGGAATACGCTGCAGCCCTGCTTGCTGCAGGTCTGCCCGAGCCGCTGGCCCATGGCATCGCCAGTTGGGATGCCGGCGCGGCACGCGGCGCGCTGTTCGAGGACGGCAGGCAATTGTCGAAGCTGATCGGCCGGGCGACCACGCCACTCAGCGCGGTGGTAGCGGCCGCACTGAAGTCCGCAGCAAAGTAATCTGTCCCATGGCGCCGAGTCAGATCAGCGCCATCACGACATACGGGTAACCAGGACAGCGCAGCCTCGCCAGACTGTCCCGGTGAGCCTCACTCGGTCAATGCCGGATAATCGATGTATCCTGCCTCGCCCGAATGGTAGAACGTTTCCGGCTGCGGCTCGTTGAGCGGCGCATCGAGCTGCAAGCGGCGCGGCAGATCGGGGTTGGCGATGAAGAGCTTGCCAAATGCCACCGCATCCGCTTCGCCGGCATCGACGACCTGCTGCGCCGTGGCCTTGGTCAGGTTCTCGTTGGCAATGAACACGCCGCCGAATGCCTTCTTCAACGCCGGACCAAGGCGATTGTCGCGCAGCGATTCACGCACGCAGATAAAGGCCACGCCACGCTTGCCGAGTTCACGGGCGACATAGCCAAAGGTCGCCAGCGGATCGGAGTCATTGATGTCATGCGACGCGCCATTCGGCGAAAGATGCACGCCCACACGCGATGCGCCCCACACAGCAATACAGGCATCCGTCACTTCCAGCAGCAATCGTGCGCGGTTCTCGATCGAACCGCCGTAGGCATCGGTGCGCTTGTTGGTGCTGTCCTGCAGGAACTGGTCGAGCAGATAGCCATTGGCGCCATGCACTTCCACGCCATCGAAGCCGGCGCGCTTGGCGTTTTCCGCACCACGGCGATACGCCTCCACGATGCCCGGGATTTCGTCCAGATCCAGCGCGCGCGGCGTGACGTAGGCACGCTTCGGACGCACCAGACTGACGTGTCCGGCCGCGGCAATCGCACTCGGCGCGACCGGCAGATCGCCATCGAGGAATATCGGATCGGAGATCCGCCCGACGTGCCACAGCTGCAGGAAAATCCGACCGCCGGCGGCATGCACCGCCTTGGTCACCTGCTGCCAGCCTGCGATCTGCTCCTCGGACCAGATGCCCGGCGTATCGGCGTAACCGACGCCCTGCGGCGAGATCGCCGTGGCTTCGCTGAGGATCAGCCCGGCCGAGGCGCGCTGCACATAGTAGCGCGCCATCAGCTCGTTGGGCACCCGGCCGCCGCCTGTTGCGCGCGCACGGGTCAGCGGCGCCATGACGACGCGGTTGGGAAGGTCGAGGTCACCGATACGGATGGGATCGAATAGAGTTGGCATGGTCATCTTTCAGAGAACGGGAAGCACACGGGGTGCCGATCCGCACGGAGCGTCTCCGGCGGCACTGATCGTTCAGAGCGCTTGATGCATATGGTCGAGAAACGCTTGGATGGTCGTTTCATTGCGTTTGAAGTACACCCACTGGCCGACGCGGCGGGACGTTACCAGTCCGGCACGCTGCAGGATCGCGAGATGTGCTGACACCGTCGACTGCGACAGTCCGGCGCGCGCGTCGATCTGGCCTGCGCACACCCCCAGCTCCAGCGAATGTTCCTGCTCGCTGAAACACACCTCCGGGGTTTTCAGCCAGGCGAGGATATTGCGCCGCACCGGATTGGCCAGAGCCTTGTGCACTACGTCCATATCCAGTGCAACCGTGCTCGGCCGAGAAGCCGGCGCCGCCGCCCTGTTCGTGGATCGACGAACCATATATCTGCATCTCCAGAACTTAATATCGTCAATATACGATATATTTGCCGAGAGTGCTGGTGGCGGATTTGTCCTTATCCGCCACAGGGGTTTTTGGTCCAGCAGGACCTCCCGTCACGTGTGTCGTGCCGGCTGGCAATGGGCCTCTATGCCTCTTATCCACGTACCGGCTGCAAGGCAATCACCGTCATGCCGCTCAGCGCCAGCACCGCCCCGGCAATATCCCAACGTGTCAGTGGAATGCCATCGACCCAGTACAGCCACGCCAATGCGACGGCGATATACATGCCACCATAGGCGGCGTAGGTGCGCCCGGCAGCGGTCGGATGCAGCGTCAGCAACCAGGCGAACGCGGCCAGCGACAGCGCGGCCGGTGCCAGCAACCACAGCGGCCGGCCTTGCTTCAGGACCAGCCACGGCAGATAACAGCCAACAATTTCAGCGAGAGCGGTCACGGCGAACAGGACAGCGAATTTGGTGAAGGTGAGCATGAGACTCCTAGGATTGACGCCGTGCGCGACGTTTGCCAGGCGGGACCGTGGCCGACGCTAAGGAAGCAGCAGACGCCCGCTCGCGCGAGCTGGCTGGCTCCGCGTCAGCCTCTAGCGGCAGCG
>DATLHT010000513.1:0-9372 GCA_035539795.1 Burkholderiaceae bacterium | reverse complement strand
AAATCATCATGGTGGTGCCCACGCCGCGCGGCGTGCGCAATCCGCTTGTGCTGGCGGCCGCGGCCATCGCCGGGGTCGACCGTGTCTTCACGATCGGCGGTGCGCAGGCCGTCGGCGCACTGGCTTATGGCACCGAGACGGTCCCGCAGGTCGACAAGATCGTCGGTCCTGGCAATGCCTATGTGGCGGCGGCCAAGCGCCGCGTATTCGGCACCGTTGGCATCGACATGATCGCTGGTCCGTCCGAAATCCTCGTGCTGTGCGATGGCACGACCGACCCCGATTGGGTCGCCATGGACCTGTTTTCGCAGGCCGAGCACGATGAGCTGGCGCAGTCGATCCTGTTGAGTCCCGATGCAGCGTTCCTGTCAGCGGTGGAAACCAGCATCCAGCGCCTGCTGCCGACGATGGCACGCAAAGAGGTGATTAAGACGTCGCTTCAGGATCGCGGTGCGCTGATCAAGGTACGCGATATGGACGAGGCATGCGCCATCGCCAACGACATCGCGCCGGAGCACCTCGAAATCTCGGCACAGAACCCGCGTCACTGGGCTGACAAGATCCGTCATGCTGGCGCGATCTTCCTGGGCCGCTTTACCAGCGAATCGCTGGGCGACTATTGCGCGGGGCCGAACCACGTGCTGCCAACCTCGCGCACGGCGCGCTTCTCGTCGCCACTGGGCGTCTACGATTTCATCAAGCGTTCGAGCGTCATCGAGGTGAGCGAGACCGGGGCGCAGATGCTGGGTGAGATCGCTGCTGAATTGGCCTATGGCGAGGGCTTGCAGGCGCATGCGCGCAGTGCCGAATATCGCTGGAAGGCGAACGACTGAGTCGCACTGACTGTGCGCGGTCGCTGCGCGAAGCCGGCGAAACCGGCTGTCGCTGCGCCAAACGTAGGGGTTTGCCCCCGAACGTAGGTACAATGCAGCGGTCAACAATCATTTGTCGGCGCCACGGCGGGCCCCACCATGCCCGTGGCGTCACAGCGGATGCCGGACCGGCATCCTTTTGGGAAAAGTTATGCGAGTCGCCTCGGTCAATCGCGATACCTCGGAAACGAAGATTCACGTATCGCTCAATCTCGACGGCACGGGCCAGCAGAAGCTGGCAACCGGCGTGCCGTTCCTCGACCACATGCTGGATCAGATTGCCCGTCACGGCATGATCGATCTGGAAGTCACCGCGCATGGCGATACGCACATCGACGACCACCACACCGTGGAGGACGTCGGCATCACCCTGGGACAGGCCGTGGCCAAGGCTATCGGCGACCGCAAGGGCATTACCCGCTACGGCCACAGCTATGTGCCACTCGACGAGGCTCTGTCGCGCGTGGTGATCGACTTCTCGGGCCGTCCGGGCCTAGAGTTCCATGTGCCGTTTACGCGCGCCCGCGTGGGCAATTTCGATGTCGACCTGACCATCGAGTTTTTCCGCGGCTTCGTAAATCATGCCGGTGTCACGCTGCACATCGACAATCTGCGAGGGATCAATGCCCACCACCAGTGCGAGACCGTGTTCAAGGCCTTCGGCCGGGCGCTGCGCATGGCGGTGGAGCGCGATGCGCGCGCGGCCAATGTGATTCCGTCGACCAAGGGCAGCCTCTGATTCGGGAGCGGACTGCTCTTGCTTCGACCTCGGCTGGCAGGATGTCCAGCAGCGTGCTGATGTTCCCATGGAAACACTCAAGTCCTTCATCTCGCTGCTGGCACTGATCAACCCGATCGGGGCGATTCCGTTCTTCATCAGTCTGACGCTGAGTCAAAGCGAGGCAGAGAAGCAGCACACGATCAAGATAGCCGCGATGTCGGTGGCCATTGTGATCGGCGTCTCGGCGCTGGTCGGGCAACAGATCATCGCGTTTTTCGGTATTTCAGTGGCGTCGCTGCAGGTCGGTGGCGGCATTATCATGCTGTTGATGGCGGTCAGCATGATCAATGCGCAGACCAGCCGGACGCGCGCTACGCCGGAAGAAGAAGGTGAAGCCGAAGCCAAGGCCAGCATCGCCGTCGTGCCGCTGGCGATCCCGCTGCTGACGGGGCCAGGCTCGATCAGTACCGTCGTGGTGTATGCCGGCAAGGCGGAACATTGGTACGAATTGCTGGTCCTGTGCGGGATCGGCGCCGTGATTGGCGTCATCGTATGGGGAGTCTTCCGGGTGGCCGAGCCGATTGCACGCATGATCGGCCGCACGGGCATCAATATCGGCACGCGCCTGATGGGGCTGATCCTGTCGGCGCTGGCTGTGGAATTTATTGTGGACGGGTTGAAGACCCTGCTACCGGTTCTCAAATCATGACGACCATTGCAATTGTGGATTATGGAATGGGCAACCTGCGTTCTGTTGCCCAGGCTGTGCGGGCGGCTGCGCCAGAAGTCGATGTGCGCGTGACCGCCGATGCGGCGGACCTGCGTGCGGCCGAACGGGTGGTGCTGCCGGGCCAGGGCGCGATGCCGGATTGCATGCAGGCCCTGAACGATTCGGGGCTGCGCGAGGCGGTGCTCGAGGCAGCGCGCAGCAAGCCCTTGCTCGGGGTATGTGTGGGCGAACAGATGCTGTTTGACTGGAGCGCAGAGGCACGTACACCCGGTGGGCGCACGCCGGGCCTCGGCTTGTTGCCGGGCGGCGTGGTACGGTTCGAGCTGGACGGCCGGCTGCAGCCCGACGGCTCGCGCTTCAAGGTGCCGCAGATGGGCTGGAACCGCGTGCATCAGCGTCGCCCCCACGCGTTGTGGGCGGGGATTCCGGATGACAGTTTTTTCTATTTTGTGCACAGTTACTACGTGCAGCCGGAAAATCCAGCCGATATCGCGGGGGAAACCGACTATGGTGGCCTGTTTACCTGCGCGGTAGCACGCGATAATATTTTCGCCACACAGTTTCACCCCGAAAAGAGCGCCCGCACGGGCTTGCGGCTGTATCGCAATTTCGTGGACTGGAAGCCCTGATGAACCTGGTGCCCGGCGTGCGGAGTGTCGCCGGGAAGATTTGACCCTCTCTATATTCTTACGACTATGTTGCTCATCCCGGCCATCGACCTGAAGGACGGTCAGTGTGTACGCCTCAAGCAAGGCGACATGGATCAGGCGACCGTATTCTCCGAAGACCCGGCCGCCATGGCGCGCCACTGGGTGGAGCAAGGCGCGCGGCGCTTGCACCTGGTTGACCTGAATGGCGCATTTGCAGGCAAGCCGCGCAATGAAGCTGCGATCAAGGAAATCATCGCCGAGGTCGGTGACGAAATCCCTGTGCAACTCGGGGGCGGTATCCGCGACTTGAACACTATCGAGCGCCTGCTCGACGGTGGCTTGTCGTACATCATCATCGGTACTGCGGCGGTGAAGAATCCCGGTTTCCTCAAGGATGCCTGCACGGCATTCGGCGGACACATCATCGTCGGTCTCGATGCGCGCGACGGCAAGGTCGCTACGGACGGCTGGAGCAAGCTGACCGGACATGAGGTCATCGACCTGGCGCGCAAGTACGAAGACTACGGCGTAGAGTCGATCATCTATACCGACATCGGCCGCGATGGCATGCTGCAGGGCATCAACATCGAGGCCACGGTCAAGCTGGCGCAGTCGATGAGCATTCCGGTCATCGCCAGCGGCGGCCTGTCGAACATGGCAGATATCGATGCCCTGTGTGCCGCCGAGAAGGATGGCGTGGAAGGCGTGATCTGCGGCCGGGCCATCTACTCCGGCGACCTGGATTTCTCTGCTGCCCAGGGCCGGGCGGACGAGCTTGGCGCAGCCTGACCTGCGTCATCCGGTACGGTGTGACCGTGCCTCTTAGGAACGACATGTTAGCCAAACGTATCATCCCTTGCCTCGACGTCACCAATGGACGCGTGGTCAAGGGCGTCAATTTCGTCGAGCTGCGCGATGCCGGCGATCCGGTGGAAATCGCCCGTCGGTACGACGAGCAGGGTGCCGATGAGTTGACCTTTCTCGACATCACCGCGACCAGCGATGGCCGCGATCTGATCCTCGGCATCATCGAACAGGTGGCAGCACAGGTCTTCATTCCACTGACCGTGGGTGGCGGCGTGCGCGCAGTCGAGGATGTGAGGCGCCTGCTGAATGCCGGCGCCGACAAGATCAGCATGAATTCCTCCGCGGTTGCCAATCCGGACCTGGTGTCGGATGCGACGGGCCGGTACGGCTCGCAATGCATCGTGGTGGCGATCGATGCCAAATGCGTGTCGTCGGCGGGCGAACCCAAGCGCTGGGAAGTCTTCACGCATGGCGGGCGCAAGGCTACCGGCATCGATGTGGTCGAATGGGCGCGCCAGATGGCCGTACGCGGCGCTGGCGAACTGCTGCTGACCAGCATGGATCGGGATGGCACGAAGAGTGGCTTTGACCTAGAGTTGACGCGTGCCGTCAGCGATGCCGTACCGGTGCCGGTCATCGCGTCGGGCGGCGTCGGCGGTCTGCAGGACCTGGCCGACGGCATCAAGATTGGCCATGCGGATGCCGTCCTGGCAGCCAGCATCTTCCACTATGGCGAGTACACCGTGGGCGATGCGAAACGTTTCATGGCGGAGCAGGGTATTCCGGTGCGGATGTGATCATGCAAAGAAAATGGCTCAACAAGATCCAGTGGGACGATCACGGTCTGGTGCCAGTGGTCGTGCAGGAAGTCGGCAGCAACGACGTCCTGATGTTCGCCTTCATGAACCGCGAAGCCCTGGTGCGCACCATCGAGACCGGCGAGGCCGTGTTCTGGTCGCGCTCCCGCAAGCGCCTGTGGCACAAGGGCGAGGAGTCTGGGCACGTGCAGAAGGTGCATGAAGTCCGGCTCGATTGCGATGAGGATGTGGTACTGCTGAAGGTCACGCAGGTGCATGGCATTGCTTGCCATACCGGCCGGCATTCGTGTTTCTTCCAGAAATTCGAAGGCGACGCCGCGACCGGCGACTGGCAAACTGTCGAGCCGGTGATCAAGGATCCCGACACGATCTACCAAGGGAAGTCATGAGCACGGACAGTACGCTCGATCGGCTCGCGGCAGTGCTGGAGAGCCGCAAGCCCGAGCACGGCGGCGATCCCGCCAAATCCTATGTGGCGCGGCTGTTTGACAAGGGTGACGACGCGATTCTGAAGAAGATTGGCGAGGAAGCCACGGAAACCGTGATGGCCGCCAAGGATGCGCGCGCCGCCGGCATGACTGAACAGGGCCGCGAAAAACTGGTCTATGAAGTGGCGGACCTGTGGTTTCACAGCATGGTGCTGCTGGCGCACTTCGATCTGGCGCCCGCGGACGTGGTGCGCGAACTGGCGCGCCGCGAAGGCATGTCGGGGCTTGAGGAAAAGGCCTTGCGCAAGGTTCAGGCCCGTGAGGATGGTCAGGTATAACCTACTGATCGCCACTGAAAGGATCCACTCATGACTCAGGACATCTATCCGGTTGCCACGTTGCCGCCGGAGAAGCTCGACAGTCTGCGCAAGCTGACGCATATCCTGTACCTGCTCTACGCAATTTTCTGGCTGACTGGCGGGGTCACCGCACTGGTCGCCATCATCATTAACTACGTCAAGCGCGACGAAGTGCAGGGCACGCTGTACGCATCCCATTTTACCTGGCAGATCCGCTCGTTCTGGTGGAGCGTGGTGTGGGGCGTGGTGGGCAGCCTGCTGCTGGTGGTGTTGGTCGGGTTTGCCGTGCTTGGCGTCCTGTTTGTCTGGATGCTGTATCGTATCGTCAAGGGCTGGCTGTACCTGAATGACGGCAAGCCCATGTACGTAAACCGGTGATTTGCGGTTTCGCAACGAAACAGACATGAGCACCGCTGATAATTGCGCATTTTGCAAGATCGCTGCCGGACAGATTCCCGCGCAGAAGCTGTACGAGGACGATCTCGTACTGGCTTTTCGCGACATCCGTCCGGCTGCCCCGGTGCATTTCCTGCTGGTACCGAAACGCCATGTGGATTCGCTGGCGTCCTGTACGGTGGCCGACGCGCCGTTGCTGGGCCACATGCTGGCCCTGGCAGCGCGACTGGCGGCGGAGCAGGGCTGCGCCAACGGCTTCAAGACCGTGATCAACACGGGTGCCGACGGCGGGCAGGAGGTCTATCATTTACATATGCACGTGCTGGGCGGGCCGCGTCCCTGGCAAGGTGCGAGTGCGATTGGCGCGACGGTTTGATTGATTGAACGGCGGGGAGACTCCGCTTTTTACTGGAGCAGAACATGGGTTCGTTTAGCATTTGGCATTGGCTGGTCGTTCTGGTCATCATCATGATGGTGTTTGGAACCAAGAAGCTGCGCAACATGGGGTCCGACCTGGGCAGTGCGGTCAAGGGATTCAAAGATGGCATGAAGGATGGCGGCACTGAGGAGCCGGCAAAAGAACTGCGCGATACGACGACCATCGACGTCGAGGCCAAGGACAAGACCCGTCAGGGCTGAGCCCGGCAGCGACACAGATGATTGATCTCGGAATTTCCAAGCTGGCCCTCATCGGCGTGGTGGCGCTCGTCGTCATCGGTCCGGAGCGCCTGCCGCGCGTGGCGCGTACCGTTGGTGCGCTAGTGGGGCGGGCGCAGCGCTATGTCAGTTCAGTAAAGGCGGAAGTCAGCCGCGAAATCGAGATCGAGGAATTGCGCAAGATGCGCAATGAGTTCGAGGATGCCGCCCGGAACGTGGAGCAGACCATCCACCAGGGCGTGAGCGAACACGCGAACGCCGTGAACGAAGCATTCAGCGGGATCGACCACGATTTCGACAGCTCGCCGTCCGGCATCCAGCCTACCTGGGCGGCCGCGACCAAACCGCGGAATGGGCGCAACAGCTGGCGCAACAAGCAGGGTGCAATGCCGAAATGGTACAAACGCCAGCATGGGGTGCGCACCTGGGCGCAATCGGGCGCCGCACGGGTCAAGCGGCACCGGCCGGCGCGTGGCGTTCCGCGCTCCTTTTTCGACTAGGGCGCCGTGCACGAAACCTGCCCGCGATGGCGGCTGCCGTCATCGACTGAAATCCACCGCCTTTCCGAGACGCCATGAGCGCACCCAGCCCCAACGAGCCGGCCGATGCCGCGCAAGAGACGTTCATTTCGCATCTGGTCGAGTTGCGCCAGCGCATCGTGCGCGCGGCCGCGGCAGTGATCATCGTATTCGTGTCACTGGTCTACTGGGCGCCCGATATCTTCCGGCTGTTTTCCGCTCCACTGATCAACGCGCTGCCGGCCGGCGGCAAGATGATCGTCACGGATGTGACGGGATCGTTCTTCGTGCCGATGAAGGTCACCATGCTGGTGGCCTTCCTCATCGCGCTGCCGATGGTGTTGTATCAGTTGTGGATGTTTGTCGCCCCCGGCCTGTATCGCCATGAGCGCCGGCTGATCATGCCGCTGGTGGTGAGCAGCTATGTGCTGTTCCTCATTGGCGTGGCATTCGCCTATTTCCTGGTGTTCCCGACCGTCTTCAACTTCATGGCGCACTACAACGCGCCGCTCGGGGCTGAAATGTCGACCGATATCGACAAGTACCTGAGTTTTGCCATGACTACCTTCTTGGCATTCGGCATCACTTTCGAGGTACCCGTGGTGGTGATCGTACTGGTGCGCTTCGGGATCGTCAGCGTAGCCAAGCTGCGTGAAATCCGGCCATATGTCGTGGTTGGCGCGTTCATTATCGCTGCGGTAGTGACGCCGCCGGATGTCGTATCACAACTGCTGCTGGCCGTGCCCCTGTGCCTGCTCTACGAGCTGGGCCTGTGGCTGTCCATCTTCTTCGTGCGACACACGACGGTGCCGGATGCCGCCGAAGAGGGCGTCGAGTAACTCGGAACGCCGCGTCTGCTCAGCGTCCGGGCATGCCGGGGCGCACTTCGGTGGGCCCATATGGTGCCATGGGGTCCGGCAAGACCACTGGCATGCCGTCGCGCTGGGCTGCCGCCAGCAGGACGGTCAGTTCCTCCGCCAGTTGTTTGCCCGTGGCGATTGTTATCGGCGTCGGCCTGGGCAGCGCCACGAAGCGACGCAGCCGCGCCTGCTGCTCGGCGGTCTCGAGCGCAACCAGGCGAGGTGTGTGGCTCGCGTACCTTGCCGAAATGTCCACCACCAGACAATGTTCCCGCTGCGCATCGCGCGGATCCAGCCACAGCATTTCCGCCATGTTCAAGCCAAACGAGGCTGCAAGACCGAGGCGCGTGTCGAGTTGCTCCGATATGCCGCGTTTCCCGTAAGTGTCCAGATAGTGGAGTAGCGGATGCCAGGGCGTAGTAGCGGGGGCATGCCCCATGGCTTTCGGCAACAGGGCCAGAGCCTCGGCATCGCCGGCCTGTGCTGCCCGCCAGAGCCAATATGCGGCTTCGGTCCACTGGCCGAGTCCCGCCCGGCGGTTTCGCCATAGCTTGCGTCCCAGATAAGTCTGTGCACGCGTGCATCCGAGTCGCGTCGCGCGGTGCAGACAATACAGATATTGCGCATGGTCATGGCAGGCGTATCGGGCATTCCGGTGCAGCATGGCCAACACGAACCACGCGTTGCCATGTTGCTGTTCCGCCGCCAGCCGGAGCCAGGACAGCGCCGGCCCGACCTTGGGAACGCCGAGCGCCCGCGTGAGCTTCAGTCGCTGTCCTTCCGCATCGAATTTGCCCAGCCAGAGCCCGTAATGGAATTGCGCCTCTGCTATGCCGGCTGAAGCGGCGCGGTGCAGCGCGTGAACGGCGTCAGCATCGGGTCCGTGTTCCCCCAGGGCTTGAAGATAATACTGAAGCAAGGTACGCGCTTCGAGTGCGGAGAGCGTGGGCTGGTGCAGCAGTGCCAGCACCGTTGCGAGGTCGGCCGGCGCAGTGTGCGGCTGATCTGCTGTTGCGGCCAGTCGTTGATAGTGCGTTGGTTCCTCGCGATACAGGGGCGCCAGGCGTCCTGCCGAAAACGCTCGGGTCAGCAGGGCGGCCAGGGCTGTGTCGCCCTGGTCCGCTGTGTGACGGGCCCATGCCGCTGCCTGGGCCAGTGCGGCCGCGCATTCCGGAGCGGGTGATGTGTCGAGCAGCCATTGCGCAAGTGCCCGATTGGCAGCGCTGCAGCCGGTCGCGGCAGCAGCCTGATAACACAGCACGAGGAAGGCGGGGTCGCCATGGGCGCGCGCCACCTCCAGCGGAATACGCTTGCCGATGAGTTCGCAGGCCGCTGTGTGGCCCTGGCGCGCGGCGCGTTCCAGCCAGATCAGCGCGGCGGAAACGCTCGGCGTGAGGCCGGGTGCACCGCTCAGGTACAGCCGGGCGAGCTCCATCTGCGCGGCGGGGTCTCCGCGCCGTGCTAAGCCCCGGATCTTGATCAAGTGACGTGTAGCCATGACGCAGTTATAACGCGCCCAGGGACCTCTGAGGGTCAAATGAAAGTAAAAATAATGA
>DATLHT010000512.1:0-3737 GCA_035539795.1 Burkholderiaceae bacterium | reverse complement strand
ACTCTTGGGCGCTGTAGCCCTCGCGGTAGAAGGCGCTCAGCTTCTCGACATTGCGCACCGCGACGCCGCCCTGGGTGCGCTGCACGATCAGCCACACGTCGTCGCCGTCGACGGTCTCGCCGGGCAGCGTCATCGCCCATTCGGCAAGGGCGTCGCCGCCGAGATCGCACTGGCTAACCCCGAAAATCTCCTGCCCACGGTCATACGCCACTGCCAGCAGCAAGCCGTTGTCGGTAGTCATCCAGATGATCTTGTGCGGCGACTTCTGGTAGGCGACCGAGGTGATGCCGAGGCCGAGCAGATGCTCGTTCAGGGCGCTGACTTCGGATGCCGAATAGCCCTGCGCCTCGTTGGTGTAGAGCGCCTCATAGAGCTGCGTCCGGTAGTCGCTCAGGAACACCAGCACGTTCTCGATGAAGAAGCCCGGCACATAGCTGGTCGGTATCTCGCTCTGCGGTTTCTGCCGGTGGTTGAGCGGGCCGAACGCAGCGTTCGGATCGTTGCGCCCCAGCACCTTGAGCGCGCCCTCGGTGCCGATGATGATGTCGGGGCCGTCGGCCAGCCACTGGATGGCGCTCAGGCCGCCGGTGAGCTTGGCGGTGAAGGCGTCGTCGGCGACGACTGGCGACGACACCGAGAAGTCGTCGAAGCCGGTGTCCTGCGCCACGGTGCCCCAGATCGTTGTCGGCTCCTCGGCGGTGCGCGCCAGCAGCAGGCGCTCCTCATACTGGCCTATGACTGCTGGATAGCCCTCGAGCACCGAGAAAGCATCCATCGCCCAGACGCTGATCGGCGACAGGTCGAGCAGCGCGTGCCCGTAGAGGCGGATCGTGACAACGGTGGTCGAGGTGCGCGCAACGACGCGCGCCCAGCGCCAAACACCATCGGAGCCGAGCAGGCGGATGGAGCGGCCGACGTCGGTGGTCTGGAAGCCGGTGCCGCCGTTGATACCGGTGATTGCCGAAGCGGTCAGGTTGAAGGCGGTCTGGGTATCGCCGCTCTCGTGGATGCCTAGCTCTGCAAAAGAGCTAAAACTGGCGTTTCCGTCATTCGACGCCCACTTAAGACGGTAGCTTTGATAACCGACGGTGTTAAGAAATTCGAAATAGCGGCGTTCGCCGCGCACCCAGTCGGTCTCACCATACCGCGTGTCGAGCACAACCCATGCCGAACCGTTCCACCCCTCGAACGTCCAGTTCGTGGGCGATGTTGTTGGGTCAGGTAGTTCTGCCTGCACCCAGTAAGCGTCAGCGACCTTGGTGGTCGTTCCGGCAAAATCGTAGCTGAACCACCCTGTCGCGCCGTTGACGAAGGAGTTCGTCGTGCTGCTACCGTCGAAAGCCTCAAAAGCGTCTGCGCCGCTATCGCTGTTGGCCGCCGTACCGCTTGGCGCGGTGTTGGTCGTCATGGTCGGCGTGACCTTGCCCATCGACGCCGGGGTCAGCGTGGTGCTGGTGATGTTGACGTCATCGTATGGGCCGTCGATCGGCACGTAGAGATCGAGGCTCCAGCTGGTCTCGCTGTTGCGCGTCAGGACGCGCGGCCAGTAGCCGCGACAGGTAATGTAGACCAGATCGCCGGACTGGCGGGTCTGGATGTATTTCAGGTCCGCCTCGAGGTAAGGCGTCACCACCTCGACCGGCGTGCCGGGCGGGCTCTCGATGCGGCCACCGGGCACCCAGAAGCGGAAGTAGGTCTCGCCCACCTCGATCGCATAGCGCTGCGCCCGGTTGAACTGGAACGGGATGAAGCGGCTGAGCTTGGCGCTGGTCTTGGTCGCTCCGTAGAACAGCGAGCCGGGGATGCGCGTCATGCCGCCGTAGCGCAGCGGCACCCAGTTGCGCATCCAGGCAAGCCCGGCCTTGTAGTGGTCGAGGTCAATGCGCGCGTGGAGGAAAGGGCTGAGCTCACCGCGGGTGAAGTTGAGCTGGATAGGGGTGGCCAATTACCACCTCCACGACTGGGTATACTCGTTCCCGCCGCGCACGCGGATGATGTCGAACGCCTCGTTCGGCTCCGGCGTGCCCTCGAAAGCGTCGATCTCCTCGGCCTTGGCCGTGGCTTGCGCCAGCAGCTGGCTGGCGAGTTCGATGTGCTTGGACTTGCCGGTGAACTTGTTCGCCATGCCGAGCGCCAGGGTGCAGCGCATCATCTCGGTGAACAGGTCGTCCCACACACCGGGGTTCGACGACACGTCCATGATCAGGATGACGTAGAGCGGGGCGCTTTCGTTGGTGTAGATTTTGCTGCCGACGATCTCGTGCGGGACGATGTCGCCATAGCGCCCGCCGTAGCGGTTGATCGGCGTTACGCGCGCCCAGCCGGCCGGCAGGCTGTAGGCGTATGACCACTTGAACGGCGGCGCGGTCTCGTCGGCCGGGATGGTGCGGAACTCCTTGGCGAAGTTCCACGGGTAGGCGCGCATCAGGGTGTGCGCGGCGTGATCGAAATTGCGGTTGAGCCAGCGCCCCTCGGAGGAGGACGTGTCTTCGAAGCTGACCAGCGGGCTCGACCGGATCAGGTCCAGCGCCAGGTTGGCGACTTGGGTCTTGGTGAGGCCGCTGGGCATGGGGTCTTCTCCGTTCCTCGACCTATACTACCGTTCGTGCCGCTGTGACCAGCCGTTTACGTGGCCGTATTCGTGCCGCATCACCGCTTTGAGGGCGCGGCCGGTCAGCCAGTCGGATACGAATATCCATGTACCCTTGGGGCCGGTGCTGGTGCAAGCGGGCCGCACATCGCCTTTGCGCTCGGCCTTGCCGCACACCAGCTCGATCTGCCAGTGCGGCACCACGTCGAGCGTGAACGGCACCGTCGGCTTGTGGTTGAACCTAGCCGGCGGGGCGTGGTTGGACTTGAGCACGTTGGCGTTGAGCTGCGCCTTGGTCATGGGCGCAGCTGTGGCGGGTAACGTTAAGGCAAGGGCGACGAGGACGGCTAAAAGGACGAATTTCATGCCGCGCCCACCGCCACCAGATATGTGTTAACCGCGTTGTAGATGGCCAGGTGCTCCGCGTCGCTCAACGCTGAGCCTATGAACCCTGCGGATATTTGCCCCGCGTGATAAACGCCCGCGTCGCGGAGCAGATAGATCGCGTCCGCTGTCAAGGCGGCGCTGGTGGAAGCGCTGGTTCCGTTCTGAACCCCGTTCCGCAAACACCGAACCGTGCCGCTAGACGGCCGGTCCATAACGGTTTGGCCGATCGAAGTCGCAACGACTGCTGCAGCGCCCGTCGCGGAATTCAGCCTCCCGCCAGACACGCCGCCGATGCGCCCCTGGACGCGCGCGATTGCGCCAGTGGCGGTGCCGATCAAGAACCCCGCCGTGACTTCCGAGCGCTCCCAAGCCCCAAAGCTGGCGCTGTCCTGGGTGAACTTCGACAGCCCGTTGCGAACCGCCCCCGTGGTCAGGTGCGCGGATGTGCCATTACCTGTATAGCCACGGTCCACTTCCAGCGTCGGGGAGTTCACAGCCGTGAGATTGTGCGAGGTCGAAACCCAGTTGAGCAGCGACGACTGCGCATCCGCTGCCGCCAGCATGTAGAAGGCATCCAGCTTCGCCATTACTGGCTTGATGTTGGGCGTGCTCCAGAAGGCGTCGATCAAGGCTTTGCGCGCTTCAGTCGGTGGTGTCGCAAAACGCTCGACAAGCGCAGCTGCTTCGTCATTGACGAAGCTGTAACGGGTCAGCCGGCGCTGACGCCGGTGCCGGTTGATCCAGTAGCTCTCGAACTCGG
>DATLHT010000511.1:0-5778 GCA_035539795.1 Burkholderiaceae bacterium | reverse complement strand
CATCGGTCCGATTCCATATATGTAATTCGAATAACAAAATTTAAAATGATTCGTTTTTATAATAAACGTGGTTCTGCACAATGATTTCTCCGGTGCCCGGCTGCCCTCGGGGCGACAGTGCACCGGTCCGATCATCCCCATGGAGCGCCTTGCGGTGCTCCACCACCGGGCCAGAACCGATGTCCTTGTCGCTTTCCTCTGCTTCACCTCAGGCATCTTCGCCGCCACCGGGCTCTCCGGCATCTTCTGCATTCGGTACTTCGGCCAGCCGGAGTGCGCACCGCGCGGCCTCATCGCGGCACTTCAGCGTATTGCCCGGCTTCGGGCTGTCGCTCGGCTTTACCGTGGTCTATCTGTCGCTGATCGTGCTGTTGCCGCTGTCGGCGGTCTTTCTCAAGACACTGACGCTGACCTGGGAGAGCTTCTGGGCCACGGTGACCGCGCCGCGCGTGCTGGCGTCGTATCGCCTCAGCTTCGGTGCCTCACTGATCGCCGCCGCGATCAATGCCGTGTTCGGCCTGCTCGTGGCCTGGGTGCTGGTGCGCTACCGTTTTCCAGGCAAGCGGCTGATCGACGCGCTCGTCGACCTGCCGTTTGCGCTGCCGACGGCCGTGGCAGGTATTGCGCTGACGGCACTGTTTGCCGGCAATGGCTGGATCGGCCAGTGGCTCGAACCACTCGGCCTCAAGGTTGCCTTCACACCGCTGGGCGTGGTGGTGGCGCTGACCTTTATCGGCCTGCCGTTCGTGGTGCGGACCGTGCAGCCGGTGCTCGAGGATGTCGAGCACGAACTCGAGGAGGCTGCCGCCAGCCTCGGCGCGACGCGCCTGCAGACCTTTGCGCGTGTCATCCTGCCGGCCATCCTGCCGGCGTGGCTGACTGGCTTCGCGCTGGCCTTTGCGCGCGCCACGGGTGAATACGGGTCGGTCATCTTTATCGCCGGCAACATGCCGATGGTGTCGGAGATCACGCCGCTGCTGATCTATTCCAAGCTGGAGCAGTTCGATTACGCAGGGGCGACCGCCATCGCCGTGGTCATGCTGCTGCTGTCCTTTTTCATGCTGCTGGCAGTGAATCTGCTGCAAGGCTGGATGCGCCGCCGTCGTGATGGCGCGCCGGGGCCGGTGGCTTCGGCAGTAATGACGCCTTCTTCTGTTTCTTCTTCCTTGGAGCATTGATATGGCTGGTTCAACCACAGGCCGCCTGACGGGGAGAGCCACATTGCATGCGCCGCGCCCGGCGACCGGCGAACGCGCGTGGGTACGCTGGAGCCTGATCGGCCTCGCACTCTGCTTTCTGGCTCTGTTCCTGTTCGTACCGCTGGCTGCCGTGTTCTACGAGGCCCTGAAGAAAGGCGTCGAACTGTACTGGAGCGCCCTGACGGAGCCCGATGCACTCGCCGCCATCCGCCTGACCTTGCTGGTGGCGGCGATCGCCGTCCCCCTCAACCTGGTGTTCGGTGTGGCCGCAGCCTGGGCGGTGGCCAAATTCGAGTTCCGCGGCAAGCAGGTGCTGACCACACTGATCGACTTGCCGTTCTCGGTCTCGCCGGTGATCTCGGGCCTGATCTACGTGCTGATCTTCGGGGCGCAGGGCTGGGTCGGATCGTGGCTGATCGCACACGATATCAAGATCATCTTTGCCGTGCCGGGCATTGTACTGGCGACGGTCTTCGTGACCTTTCCGTTCGTCGCCCGTGAGCTCATCCCGCTGATGCAGGCGCAGGGCAGCGAGGAAGAAGAAGCCGCAGTCGTGCTCGGCGCCTCGGGCTGGCAGGTGTTCTGGCGGGTCACGCTGCCCAATATCAAATGGGGTTTGCTGTATGGCGTGATTCTCTGCAACGCGCGCGCCATGGGCGAGTTCGGCGCGGTGTCGGTGGTGTCCGGGCATATCCGGGGGCTGACTAACACGCTGCCACTGCACGTCGAGATTCTCTACAACGAATACAACTTCACGGCTGCATTTGCGACCGCATCGCTGCTCACGCTGCTGGCCCTCGTGACGCTGGCGATCAAGAACGCGGTGGAGTGGTTCAGCCAGCGCGAGCAGGGCGATGCCGCCCAGGGCGCGATCGAACGCCCGGCACGCAATCTCTCTTCAGGACAACCCGCATGAGTATCCAGGTATCGCATATCCATAAGCAGTTCGGCGCCTTTACTGCGCTCGACGATGTGTCACTCGACTTCGCGCAGGGTGAACTGACCGCGCTGCTTGGACCGTCGGGCTGCGGCAAGACAACACTGCTGCGCATCATCGCCGGTCTCGAGCAGGCTGATGCAGGGCAGGTCCTGCTCAACGGCGAGGATGCCACGCAACGCCATGTGCGCGAGCGGCAGGTTGGTTTCGTGTTCCAGCACTATGCCTTGTTCAAGCACATGACCGTGTTCGAGAACGTGGCTTTCGGGCTGCGCGTCAAGCCGCGCGCCGTGCGCCCGTCAGAGGCGCAGATCCGCGAGAAGGTACGTGCGTTGCTCGAACTGGTGCAGCTCGACTGGCTGGCCGACCGCTATCCACCGCAGCTCTCGGGCGGACAGCGGCAACGTATCGCCCTGGCACGTGCACTGGCGGTCGAACCCAAGGTCTTGCTGCTGGACGAGCCGTTCGGCGCGCTCGATGCCAAGGTGCGCAAAGAGCTGCGGCGCTGGTTGCGGCGTCTGCACGACGAATTGCATGTCACCAGCGTGTTCGTCACGCACGATCAGGAAGAGGCATTGGAAGTGGCTGACCGGGTCGTGCTGATGAATCACGGACGAGTCGAGCAAACCGGTACACCCGATACGGTGTACAACCATCCGGCCACGCCGTTCGTCTATGGTTTTCTCGGTCACGTGAACCTGTTCCATGGCCGTGTCGAGGCAGGCGCTGGCGGTGGGGTGCTGCATACCGGCGAAGTGGCCTTGCCGCTGGACACGACGCTCGACGGAGAAGGCACGCCAGCGGGCGACGACGCCGTGGTGGCATTCGTGCGTCCGCATGATTTCGATATCGAGCGTTTTTCGTCAGGTAGCACGGGCATTCCCGTTCGTCTGTTGCGCACGGTGACCATTGGCGCAATGGCGCAACTCGAACTGGAGCGCGACGATACGGGCGAGGTGCTGGAGCTGTCGCTGCCAGTAACCCAGTATCGGCAACAGGCGTTCAAGACCGGCGAGCTGCTGGTGGTCCGGCCGCGTGCGCTGCGCATCTTTCCGGCAGGACCGTCCGCTGTGGGAAAGGTCCAGGCTGCTGCGGAGGTGCGCCAATGAATTTCCAGCAACTGCGCTCCATCCGTGAAGCCGTACGACGCCAGTTCAATCTCACCGAGGTGGCGAATGCCCTGTATACCTCGCAACCCGGCGTGTCCCGGCAGATCCGCGAACTCGAGGACGAGCTTGGCGTGGAGATCTTCGAGCGCTACGGCAAGCGGCTGACCGGCCTGACCGAGCCCGGTCGCGAGATCGTGCGCATCGTCGAGCGCTTGCTGCTGGAAGCGGAAAACCTCAAGCATGCCGGTGAAGAATTTGCCGGCAGCAGCAGTGGCAAGCTGGTGGTCGCCACCACACACACGCAGGCGCGCTATGCCTTGCCACGCGTGGTGCAGGCGTTCCGGCGCGAATTTCCGCAGGTCACATTGGCACTGCAGGAAACCTCGCCGACCCATATCGTGGAAATGCTGCTGACTGGTGAAGCGGATATCGGCGTGGCCACCGAAGCCGTGGCGGGCGAAGCGGGGCTGGCATCGTTCGAGGCGTACACATGGCAGCACGTCCTCGTGGTGGCGCCCGGGCATCCGCTGACGGCACTGGAATCGCCGACGCTCGCCGATATCGCCCGCTACCCGGTCATCACCTACGATGCCGGCTTCACGGGGCGCAACAAGATCGACACTGCTTTCGCCAGCGCAGGACTCAAGCCGGAGATCGTGCTGACCGCGCTCGATGCGGATGTGATCAAGACCTATGCCGAACTGGATCTCGGTGTCGGCATCGTGGCATCCGTGGCCTACGATCCGCGCAAGGATACGGGCCTGCGCTGCATCGCCGCGGCCCATCTGTTCGAGCAGAACACCACACGCATCGCCGTGCGCCGGGGTGCTTACCTGCGCGGCTATACCCATGCCTTTATCCGCCTGTTCGCGCCGCACCTGTCGCGGGAAGAGATCGTGCAGACGGTCAATGGCGGGGCCGAATAGCTGGGATGTGGCGGGGACGATTGCAGACCGGCTGGCACAACAATGCGGTCAGCGGCGGAGGGCGGGGAAGCCCGTGTCGCAGGGCAAGAAGACCGGAAGGGGGAGTACGCTCGGGAAGCGAGGTGCGGCGGCGAGACGCCGGGTGCGGAGGATCGGCGTCAACACCGGGGCCGCATCAGGGCAAGCACCGATAGGCAACGGAAAAATGTGCTCTGCGGGAGGCATGGCTTGCGTGCCCGGCTTGCGCTATGATCCGGAGGTGCCCGCCTCCCGGGGCGGCCGCCGCGTCTTTTCAAGGAAGTCTCCCCATGACAGCAGCAACCCTGCCGCAGAATGCACTGCGTCATGACGCCCAGGTGATCGGACTGGTGGGCCTGGCCCACAGTGTGTCCCACTTCTACCACCTGATTCTGGCGCCGCTTTTCCCGTGGATCAAAATCGAGTTCGGCCTGAGCTATTCGCAGCTGGGTTTCCTGATGACGGTGTTCTTCATCGTTTCCGCGACAGTCCAGACTGCTTCCGGCTTTATCGTCGACCGCTTCGGCGCGCGACCAGTCCTGTTTGCCGGGATGGTCAGCCTTGGAACCTCGGCGTTGATCCTGGCCGCCAGCCCGACCTACGGCATGCTGATGCTCGGAGCGGCCGTGGCTGGCATGGGCAACGGCGTGTTCCACCCGGTGGACTTCACGCTGCTGAACAAGCATGTCTCGCAGTCGCGCCTGGGCCATGCCTTCTCCGTGCATGGCATCAGCGGCAATCTCGGCTGGGCGGCAGCACCGGTGTTCCTAGTCACCATCGCCAACCTGGCGAGCTGGCGCACTGCGCTGGTTGGGGCATCGCTGCTGGCCTTTTCCGTGCTGGCTGCGCTGATCGTCTACCGCGGCGCGCTGGATCCGCGCGAAGTCCGTGAAAGCGTCGGCAAAGCGCCAGCCAAGAGTGCGGATGCCGGCGGCAGCGCCTCCATGCTGGCATTCATGAAGCTGCCACAAGTGTGGGCATGCTGGGCGTTCTTCCTGATCACCACGTTCGCGCTGTCAGGCATCCAGAATTTCTCCGCGTCCGCGTTGACGCAGATCTACAATATTTCACTGCCGCTGGCGACCGCGTCGTATACGGTATTCATGCTGAGCAGCGCGGGCGGCATGATCCTGGGCGGTTTCGCGGCCGGCCGCGTGGCCAACCATGACCGCATCATCGCGTACAGCTTTGTGCTGTCGGGTTCGTTTGCGGTGCTGGTGGGCCTGAACCTGTTTCCGGGCTGGACGGTGCCGCTGCTGCTCGGCATCATCGGCTTCGGTTCCGGCGTGGCCGGTCCGTCGCGTGACCTGATGGTCCGCGCTGCCGCGCCCAAAGGCGCCACGGGGCGGGTGTACGGCGTGGTGTATTCGGGGCTGGATATCGGGCTGGCAACCGGCCCGCTGCTGTTCGGCGCACTGATGGATGCGAGCCATCCGACGTGGCTGTTCCTGCTGGTGGGCGTGCTGCAGGTCGCAGCGATCTTCACGGCCGTGACGGTCGGCAAGGGCAACCGCGCGCGACGCGCACAGGCCGAGACGCAGCGCGCCTGAGGCTGCTCCCGAACGTTTCCACGGCACGCAATCCTGTGC
>DATLHT010000510.1:0-4655 GCA_035539795.1 Burkholderiaceae bacterium | reverse complement strand
TTATTGTTCGAACAAAATGGCGATCAGTAAAAACCCTAGCCATCGCTGCGAAGGGCTTTGAACCGACCTCATGTAGCCGGGCTCCTCGCAAGTCGATCCCCTCACCGTTGCCGGCGAGGGGATCGAGGTCTGCTCGCGCAGATGGTGGCTTCGCTCAGTTCGCGAGCGACGGAACCGCTCAGACCTGCAGCGGAAGCTCGCGCTGGCGCCTACCGGTGAGCTTGGCCATCGCATTGGCAACCGCTGGTGCCACGGGTGGGGTGGCTGGTTCGCCCATGCCGCCTGGCTTGGCGCCACTTTCGATGAGCACGACGTCCACCTTCGGCATCTCGGCCAAGCGCAGAACGTTGTGGTCGTGGAAGTTGCTCTGCTCGACCTGACCGTCCTTGAACGTGATCTTCATGTAGAGCGTTTGGGCTAGGCCGGTGGCGATGCTGCTCTCCACCTGGGCTTCAACGGTCGACGGGCTGATGTAGGAGCCACCGTCCACTGCCGATGTGACGCGGTGCACCTTGATCTGACCGTTCTCAATGGAAATCTCGACCACATTTGCGACGATCGTCTCGAATGACTCGTGCAGTGCAACGCCCATCGCGCGACCTTGCGCAAGCGGCTTGCCCCAGCCAGCCTTTTCGGCCGCTGCGCGCAAGACAGCGGCGTGCCGCGGCTTGTTCTTCAGGTGGTTCAGGCGGTATTGGACGGGATCTTGACCAGCGGCCACGGCAAGCTCGTCAATGAAGGACTCCATGATGAAGCCGTTCTGTGAGTGGCCCACGGAGCGCCAGAACCAGACCAGTGTCCCCGGCTCGTGTCGAACCCATTCAACGGTGAGGTTGGGCATCTCGTACGGCGTGCCGTTGATGCCCTCGACCGCGAACGCATCCAGTCCTTTGTCATCCAAGGGGAAACCGGCTGCCGCCGACACCGAGCTGTTGACCAAGCGAGCGTGCATGGCCTGGATGGAGCCATCTGCGTTCACGGCGGCGCGCAGCTTGGTGAACTGCGCGGGTCTGTAGAAGTGAGCACGCATGTCGTCTTCACGAGTGAAGACCAGGCGGACGGGCACGCCGGCGCCTTTCGACACCTCAAGGGCGTACTGAACGAAGTCGAGACCGAATCGACGGCCAAAGCCGCCCCCCAGCATCGTCGTGTATACCCGTACCTGCTCGGGCTTGACGCCGCCAATCTTGGCGCACTGGTCCGCGTTGAAGAACTGTAGTTGGGTGGGGGCCCACAGTTCCACGAGATCCGGACGTACCCAGGCCGTTGCATTCATCGGCTCCATGCAGGCATGGGCGATGTACGGGACGTGATAGTCGGCTTCCACCAGCTTGGCTCCGGAGGCGCTCAACGCCTTCTCGGCGTCGCCGATGGCTGAGGCCTTGATGCCAGGGGACTTGGCCGCAGCGACCATTTGCTCCCGAAGGCCTGCGCTGTTGATCGTGCGAAAGTTGGACGCCTCCCACTGGATCGTCTCGGCCAGGGCGTCACGTCCCTTCTTGGCCGTCCAGAAGTCCTTTGCGAGGACAGCAACGCCGTTGCTGAACGGAACAACCTTTTGAACCCCAGGAATTGCCAGAGCCTTGGACTCGTCGTAGCCTTTTTGCTTGGAGCCAAAGACTGGGGGCAACGCGATAGAGGCAACCAGAAGGCCTGGCAGCTGCACGTCCATGGCGTAGACGGACTTGCCGGTGACCTTTGCCGGCGTATCCAGGCGTCGAACACGCTTGCCGACGAGCTTGCGCTGGTCAGCAGACTTCAGCGTGGGCGCCTCGGGCGGAGTGATTTTTGCCGCCTCAGCCACCAACTGCCCGTAGCGCAAACGGCGGCCCGAGGCTTGGTGAATCACCACGCCATCGCGAACAGTCAGGCTCGAGGGTTGCACGCCCCACTGCTTCGCGGCCGCAGAAACGAGCATGAACCGAGCTGCTGCGCCTGCCTTGGCCATGGGCTCCCAGAAGCTGCGCACAGTCGTGGAGCCGCCAGTGGCCTGGATGCCGAAGATCAGGTTCTTGTACTTCGCGTCGGCAGGCGCAAAGTCGAAGGTGACCTTCTTCCAATCGCAGTCAAGCTCCTCTGCCAGCACCATGGACAGCGCGGAAGCAACGCCTTGACCCATTTCGGCGGCGGGGATGATGACCTTGACGACGTCGTTTGGCGCGATCTCGACGAAGGCGCTCAGGGGCGTTGACTTCGCATTGGCCTTCGGCGCGTTTGTGGCGGCCGCCGCTTCATCTGCGAGCCCAATGCCGATGCACAGGGCGCCGGCGTTGACCGAGACGACGCGCAGAAAAGTGCGGCGCGAAACTTCCGACGACGACCTGCGCTTTTGCAGGATTTCAGATTGCATCGTGGTGTTCATGCTTCGCTCCTTCCAGCGATTCCACAGGAGCCTTCGCAGGCGAGGGTGTCGGACGCGTCGTCAGCCCATGCAACGAATTGCCCGGCTGGGTTGGGCTGTCCTGCGGCGTCGTGAATGGCAGCGCGAATGCGGTTGTAAGTGCCGCAACGGCAGATCTGCGTGCCCATGGCGGCGTCGATGTCTGCGTCCGAGGGCTTGGGGTTGCTCTTGAGCAGCGCGGCCGCACTCATCAGCATGCCGCTCTGGCAGTAGCCACATTGCGGGACATCGAGCTTGACCCAGCTTTTCTGCAGGGGGTGCGTGCCGTCCTTGGACAGGCCTTCAATGGTGGTGACGGGCTGGTCGCCAACCGCGGACACCGGCATGGAGCAGGAGCGAACAGGCTGTCCGCCTACGTGAACGGTGCATGCACCACATTGCGCCAGGCCGCACCCAAACTTGGTGCCGGTCAACTGCAGGTGGTCTCGAATGACCCACAGCAGCGGGGTGTCGGGAGATGCGCTGACGGTCTTGCGCTGCCCGTTGACGAGGATCTTCATTGAGCACCTCCTCGAGGTGCCATCCGGTGGGAATTCGTGGTCATTTCTTGCTCCTATTTGGGCGGTTGGCAAATGCAAGCGCCGGTTGACTTTAGGAGCCGCAATCCCGCCTTTGTAGTGAGCGGTTGGCGATTTCAGTGGCAACCGCTGGTTGCTTATCTACCTCGATGACGTCGCGAGAGGCGGCCGAGCGGAAGTGGAAGCGCTGTAGCCAGTACGGCGCTGCCATCGAGCCGCTTCAGCTGTGCTTACGCCGCTGCCGCTGTGGACCGTCGAGACGGACTCAGTCGCGGGTTCTCTTGGAACGTCACGACGTCCACCAGTGGCTTGAGGTCGATCTGGTGGATGGAGGCACCGCTTGAGTCCACCGCCACGGTGACCGGAAAGTCCTTGAGTTCGAACTCGTGGATTGCCTCCATGGCAAGGTCGTGAAACGCCACGACACGGGACTGTCGAATCGACTTGGAGAGCAGGTAGGCCGCACCGCCCACCGCAGCCAGGTAGGCAGCGCCGCTTCTTCGAATGGCATCAATGGCTTCGCGTCCGCGTTCGGCCTTGCCAATCATGGCCAGGATGCCAGCGCCGCGGAGCATGTCCTCCACGAACTTGTCCATCCGTGTGGCGGTTGTTGGCCCGGCGGGACCGACCGCCTCGCCGTCAACGGCATTCACAGGACCGACGTAGTAGACGACCCGACCTTTCATATTGATTGGCAGTGGCTCCCCCTTGGCGATGAGGTCGGTCAAGCGTTTGTGGGCAGCATCGCGTGCTGTCAGTACCCGTCCAGAGAGCAGTAGTGTTTGGCCAACCTTCCAACCCGAGACTTGTTCAGGAGTCAGCTCATCCAGGTTGACCTTGACACCGTCCGGCACATGGAAGGTGTCTGGAATGCCATCCCAGAGGCTTTGAGGCGCCATCTCGACAAATGCGGGCCCCGAGCCGTCGAGCACCAGGCGCACATAGCGAGTGGCGGCGCAATTTGGCACCAACGCAACCGGAATGGTCGCGGCGTGGCAAGGTGCGGTCTTGACCTTGACATCCAGTACCGTGGTCAGCCCGCCGAGTCCTTGCGCCCCAATGGCGAGATCGTTGACGCGTTGATGAAGCTCCAGGCGCAGGGCTTCTTCCGCATCTGCGGGGCCGCGCGACTTCAACTGGTCGATATCGATGGGGGAGAACAGAGAGAGCTTGGCCAGCAGCATGGCTTGCTCAGGACTTCCACCCACGCCCACACCGAGCACGCCAGGTGGGCACCATCCAGCGCCCATCGTCGGGACTTGCTCAAGAACCCAGTCAGCAATGCTGTCACTGGGGTTCAAGGTCGCAAACCGCGCTTTCACGTCCCCGCCGCCACCCTTGGCGACGACGATGACTTCCAGCAGGTCGCCATCCACCAGTTCTGTGCTGACGATTGCCGGCGTGTTGTCCAGCGTGTTCTTACGGATACCCAACGGATCTCGCACCATCGAGCCTCGCAGCGGATTGACCGGATCTGTGTAGGCGAGGCGCGTGGCCTGATTGATGACATCTTGCAAGCCAGCAGGGGCACTGCCGTCGCGGCGAGCGAACTGGACCCCTACGCCGACCTTCAAGAATACCTGGACGACGCCAGTGTCTTGGCACAGGGGCCTGCGACCGGACGCTGCGAGCCGGCTGTTGATGAGGATCTGCGCGATCGCTGCCTTGGCCGGTGAATGGGTTTCTGCGTCGTAGGCACGACGCATCGCCTGTACGAAATCCGGCGGGTGGTGGTA
>DATLHT010000509.1:0-3488 GCA_035539795.1 Burkholderiaceae bacterium | reverse complement strand
GGGATACGACATGGTGGTCGGTGCGCGCGACTGGTCCGGCCAGGCCGGTGTGCACCGTGGCGCGGCGAACGCGTTCTACAACTGGCTCGCCAGCCGGATGACGGGATTCGAGGTCAAGGACCTGACCTCGGGGTTCCGTGTGGTCCGGGCGGGCCGGTTCCGAGAGTTCATCCACCTGTTGCCCAATGGCTTCAGTTATCCCACCACCAGCACCATGGCGTTCTTCCGCAGCGCCTACGCAGTGGCCTACATGCCCATCCCGGTGGCCAAGCGCGTCGGCAAGAGCCATATCCGCCCGCTCCGCGATGGTGTCCGCTTCCTGCTGATCATTTTCAAGATCGCCACCTTGTACTCGCCGCTCAAGCTGTTCGCGCCGACGGCGGGCGTGTTCTTCCTGACGGCGCTCGCTTACTACGCTTTCACCTTCCTGACGCAGGGGCGCTTCACCAACATGAGCGTCCTGCTGTTCAGTGCGGCCGTCATCATTTTCCTGATCGGCCTGATCTCCGAGCAGATCACGTCCCTGACCTACCGGCGGGATGAGTAGGCATTCGCCGATGGCGGCAGGCGAGGTGCTGCCGACGCTGCTGGTGATGACGTCGACCTATCCGCGGTGGCGAGGCGATCCGGAGCCGGGATTCGTGCACGAACTGTCCAGGCGCCTCACGGACCGCTTCCAGGTCGTGGTGCTCGGACCGCACGCGCCCGGCGCGCTTCCCCGGGAAGTCCTCGATGGCGTCGAGGTCATCCGCTACCGCTATGCGCCTGAGGCGCTGGAAACGCTGGTCAATGATGGGGGCATCGTTGCCAATCTTCGTGGTAGCCCATGGAAGCTGTTGCTGGTCCCGGGCTTCCTGCTCTCCATGGCGTGGAGCTTCTTCCGCCTGCTGAGGCGAAGGAAGATCGATGTGGTGCACGCGCACTGGTTGATCCCGCAGGGATTCATCGCGGCGATGCTTACGTTGATCGGCGGACGAAAGCCGCCTTTTGTCGTGACATCGCATGGGGCGGATCTGTTTGCAATGCGGTCCTGGCCGCTACTCTCGATCAAGAAGTTCGTAGCGCGTCGTGCTTCCGCTACGACCGTGGTCAGTGAGGGCATGCGGGACGAAGTGAAGGCGTTGGGCCTGGATGTGAGTGGTGTTGCGGTGGAGCCGATGGGCGTGGATCTGAAAGAGCGCTATCGCCCGGATACGAGCGTCAGCAGGTCGCGGTCGGAACTCTTGTTCGTGGGCCGGCTTGTTGAAAAGAAGGGCTTGCGCCATCTGTTGGATGCGCTGCCTCTGATCAGGTCTGTCCGTCCCGACATTCAGTTGACAGTCGCGGGATTCGGTCCCGAGCTGGATGCGAGGCGAGCGCAGGCAAAGGCGCTCGGTTTGATGGATATTGTGGCGTTCGTGGGTGCGGTGAGCCAGGACGAACTACCCGCGCTGTATCGGCGGGCAGCCTTGTTTGTCGCACCCTTTGTTGCGGCCAAGTCCGGAGATCAGGACGGACTGGGGCTCGTGCTCATCGAAGCTCTGGGCTGCGGTTGTCCGGTCGTGGTGTCCCGCTTGCCCGCGACGCGTGCATTGGCGGCTTCCTGCGCCGCTGTACATGAGGCGGAACCAGGAGACGCTCTTTCGTTGTCAGAGTCCATTCTGCGGGCGCTAGAGGCTGAGGAGTCGCCGAGGCTGCAGGACATTGCTGGATTCGATTGGGAGTCACGTGCCGCTGCGTACGGCACGCTCTTGGAGCGTGCAATGGGGTACACGTGAGCGCGACCTGCGGTCCAGACTCATGATCCAGGCACTGGCAAAGAGCGTTTCGGTCGTGTTCGTCTGGAATGCAGCGAGACTTGCGCTGCAACTGGCATGGGTATTGCTGCTCGCGCGCGCGCTCGGTCCGCAGGGATACGGTACGTTCTCCGGTCTGGCCGGTTTGGGATTAGCGCTCGGCGGCTTCGCGGCGCTTGGGATGGGCCTACGGCTCTACGAGAACGTTGCGCGCGACCACTCGGCACTTGCGCGCCACTGGGTGCTGGTTCGTTCTTGCTTGGCGTGGAGTGCTCCGTTGCTGCTGGCACTCTACCTCGCACTTGCCTTGTCTATGGACGTTGATGCGACGGTCCTTGTCGTCGTTTCGATCGGTATCGCCGAAGTCGTGCTGGCTCCACTCTGTGCGCAGGTTGCGTTCGCGTATGCATCCTTGGGGCGCATGGGCGAATCCGCGGCTGCACCTGTCGTGCTCTCTCTTGCCCGTGTCGTAGCAGCGGCGGCCTATCTTTTCATCTGGCCTGCCGGCGACCTCAATGAGTACGTGGTGCTGCATGTCGTGACGACGTTGCTTGCCATTTCATGGGTCTGGCATCGAGCGCACATGCGGCTGGATCTTCCGCGGACGTCGCGAACGGCAGATCCGGTGGAACTCAGGTCGGGGCTGGGTTTTGCCTCGATATGGGCGAGCGGACTGGCGTTGACATCGCTGGACAAGACGGCGGTCATGTACGCCGGAGGCGGTGCAGTAGCGGGCGAGTACACGGCAGGCTATCGGCTGGCGTCGGTGGCTGCCTTGCCCGTGGAGGCGTTGACGACCACGATCATGCCGCGTTTGTTCAGGGCGGGAGGTGATCGGCCACTGTCGCCACACCACGTCCTGCTGCTGATTGCTGTTGTTCTGGCATATGGCGCCGCGGCTGGCTGGCTTGTCGGTCTGGCGATGCCGCTGGTCACTCTCTTGCTGGGCGACGGCTTTGCCGGTCTGGTGCCGCTTGCTGCGCTCATCGCCTGGTGGGTTCCCGCGTACTGCCTGAGAATGCTGTTGGGCAACATGCTGCTTGGCTACGGACGTAAACGCGTGCGCATAACCGTAGAGCTCTCCGGCTTGGTGATGATGGTTGCGCTCATGGGCTGGTGGGTGCCTCATCTGAGTTTGGCAGGAGCATTGAAAGCTCTGCTGTGGGCGGAATGGTGGATGGCTTGTTTGAGTGTAGTGATGGTGGCGTGGGTTTCCACTGGCCGTAAAGCGAGTTCGCCTGGTGTTTGAGGGTCGGACTGCTACTGCCAAGTTGTAGAGAAGCGCATGGCCACACGGTTGATTGAATGACTTTTCTGGAGAAGGTTCATGAGGAGATTCTTGCGGGCTTTTCGGGAGTTCAACAGGAACCGCCAGTTTCTGGACCTTCCTGCATGGCATCGTGAAATCCTCGAGCGGGTTTCGCCGTTCACGATGGTGGGGGCTGAAAGTACGCTGTCTACGATTTCGGCCGTCGAGTACGTGATCAAGCACTCGATTCCGGGCGCCATCGTTGAGTGTGGCGTATGGCGAGGAGGGCAGATGATGGCCGCTGCGCTGACCTTGCTGAGACTTGGCGAGCAACGCGAGCTTGTACTGTTCGATACGTTTTCCGGAATGACAGAACCCGGAGTGGACGATCTGGACTTGAATGGCGAGAAAGCGGCTTCCGTTTTTCAGGAGTATTCAAAGAAGCAGGTTGGGCAGCGCTGGTG
>DATLHT010000508.1:0-11299 GCA_035539795.1 Burkholderiaceae bacterium | reverse complement strand
ATACTATAATAAGATTTTCATAGAATCTTGGCTGGATTCTTGCTTGAGCACAAACATCCCGGTGCGGCCGGGCTTAGACATGAGGAAGGGACTGCAATATGCGATCGATTCAAGAACTCGTGCGGGCGGACGAGGGGCTGGTCAGTCGGGAGATCTTCTCCAGCGCCGAGCTGTTTCAGGCGGAGCTGAAGAACATCTTCTCGCGTGCCTGGCTGATGGTAGGGCATGAAAGCCTGGTACCCAATCCTGACGATTACTTCGTCTCGCGCATGGGCGGCGAGTCGGTGATCCTGACGCGCGACCGGCAGGGCAACATCCAGGTCCTGCTCAATAGTTGCGCACACCGCGGCATGAAGCTGTGCCGCTACGACAGCGGGAACAACCGCGCCTTTTCATGTCCGTACCACGGCTGGAGTTTCTCCACCGACGGCGATCTGGTGGAAGCACCGGGCGGCCTGGTGGGCGTGCCCGGCTTTGCCTCGCACTACAAGGGTGAGCTGGACAAGCGCGAGTGGGGCCTGAAGCGGGTGGCGCAGGTCTATAACTACAAGGGCACGATCTGGGCGACCTGGGACGCGGAGGCGCCGGATTTCCTGGACTACCTCGGGGGCATGAAGATCTACCTCGATTCGCTGCTCGACCATCGCGATGGTCGCGAGGGCGGTTCGGAGGTCGTGGGCGGCATCCAGAAATGGCGCGTCAAGTGCAACTGGAAATTCCCGCCGGAGAACTTCATCGGCGACAAGCATCATGACATCAGCCATCGTTCGGCTGATCTCGTGGGTGTGGGGCCGAGCCCGGGGCGCGGGCGCCGCGACCTGACCACCAAGCGCATGTGCGTGGCCTTCCCCGAACTGGGGCATGGTGCGATTGCACGCTTGCCGCACTTCGAAGAATTCGACTATGTCCCGCAGTACCAGGGCGTACCGGTGCTCGAGGAGTATTTCCAGGACGTGTACGAGAAGCGAGTGGCCAATCTCGCCGACACCATGCGCGTCACGCCGCATGCCACGGCCACGATTTTTCCCAATATGTCGTTCCACGCGCTGCAACCGCGCTCGATCGGCCTGTTCCATCCGATCAGCCCCACGGAAACGGAGATCTGGCGCATCTATCTGGTCGACAAGGATGCCCCGGTAGAAGTGAAGTCGGCGACCCAGCACTTCAACATCACCTACCACGGCCCGGCCGGCATGGCCGAGTCGGACGATATGGAGAACTGGGCCTGCGCCACCGAGTCGTGCCAGGGCACGATGGCCCAGCAGCTCGACTTCAACTACCAGATGGGCTTGGGGCACGCGGAGCCGGTGCCGCATCTCGACGACGCGGTGTATGCCGATTTCTCCGAGGAAGGCGCACGCGCGTTCTACCGCCAGTGGGGCAAGTTCATGGATGGGCAGAGCTGGAGCGAAATCCGTCCGCTGCGCAAGGAAGGAGCCAAGGCATGACGCAACTGACCATTCCCGGCATTCCGACCACTGCCGAATCGATTGCCACGTGGTGGGAAATCAACCAGTTCTACGCGGCCGAATCTGCCTTGCTGGATGCGCGCCTGTACGAAGAATGGCTGGCGCTGATGCACCCGGAACTCAGCTACGTGGTGCCGATCGCGCGCAATGTGCGGCGCGACAAGCTGGCGCAGGAATACACCCGCAGCGGCGAAACCTGCTGGTTTGACGAGGGGCATGCCACGCTGTCCAAGCGCATTGCCCAGCTCAAGACCGGCATGCACTGGATCGAGGAACCCTCCTCGCGCTTCAGCCGTATGGTCACCAATGTTCAGGTGCATGGCTACGACGCTGCGGTCCAGGTGGCTGACGTCGAATCGCGCTTCCTGATCTATCAGAACCGGCTCGACGCCGAAGTCTCGCTGTTCGCCGGGCGGCGGCGCGACACGCTGGTCCGCGAAGGGACATCGTGGCTGATCA
This sequence comes from Burkholderiaceae bacterium, assembly GCA_035539795.1. Lineage (GTDB taxonomy): Bacteria > Pseudomonadota > Gammaproteobacteria > Burkholderiales > Burkholderiaceae > Imbroritus. The sequence goes on along the minus strand of DATLHT010000508.1, from coordinate 9,371 downwards.
AAAGACGTGAGGTCTACCTCGCGCAGAGCACTTTGCTATCCAAAGCACTTGCACTTTTCTTCTAAGGGGCCCCACAACATGAGCAAGCATCCGTTTCCCGTCTCACGTCGTACGTTTCTTGCGTTTTCTGCCTTGACCGGCATGAGTGTGTCGTTGCCATCCGCCTTTGCCAGCCAGGCGTATCCTACGCGCCAGGTGAAGATCGTCGTGCCCGGTGCGCCCGGGCTGGCGCTCGATATCGTCGTGCGGATCGTGGCCGAGGCACTTGGTGCCAAGTATGGCCAGGCATTCGTCATTGAAAACCGTGCCGGTGCGGGTGGCATGATCGGCATGCAGGCCTATGCACGCATGCAGCCAGACGGCTACACGCTGATGGCGGGCGGACTGGGTCTCAATGTCTTGCCGCCGGCCGTATTCACCAATCTGCCGATCGACATTCCGACGGTGTTCACGCCCATCGCGCAGATGGCCGAATCGGCCAACCTGCTGGTGGTGCGCTCGGATCTCGGCGTGAACAACCTCACCGAGCTGGTGGCCCTGGCCAAGTCCAAGCCTGGCGAACTGGCGATGGGTTGTCATGATCGTGGCAGCTCGATGCACATGTCGTATGAACTGCTCGCGCAGAAAACCGGTACCAAGTGGCTGTACACGCCGTACAAGGGACCGAGCGAAGTGCTGGCGGGCCTGCTTTCCGGTACCGTGCATGCAGGCCTGAGCAGCGTGGGACCGTTTGTGCAGATGATCAAGTCGGGCCGCCTGAAGGCGATTGCCGTCACCACTTCGTACCGCCAGCGCATGCTGCCAGACGTGCCGACAATGCAGGAAGCGGGCGTGCCGGGTTTCGATGTGGGCAGCTGGTTGAGCCTGCACGGGCTGCCGGGCACGCCGCCGGCCATTCTCGAGCAGTTGAGCCGCGATATCGTTGAAGTGGTGCAGCAGCCGGAGGTGCGCAAGCGTCTCGAGCTGGCCGGTTATACCCCGCGGCCGTTGGGGACGCGTGAGTTCAAGGCCAAGCTGGACAGCGAGCTTGCACGCTGGAATGATGTTGCCAAACAGGCCGGGGTCGTGATGGACTACCGGACACGAACCTGAGGGAGGAACTGGAGATGGCCGATTCGAAGTCGATCAATTTGCTGGAGTTGTCGCCGGGCACGCATGTGGGTCTGGATTCGGGCGAGCGCCTGGAGATCGTGGAGAACCCGGGCGATGGCATGTGGATCATCTGTCGTCCGGTGGCAGCCACCGGCGGCGCATCGGCCGATGCGGAAAAAGAGCGTCCGGTGTTTGCTGGTGATGTTGTGGAGGTGTTTTCCTGACAGGTTGGAGGATGCATCCAATGGGAAACTGGCCGGAAGGCCGGTTTTCTTTTTTGGGACCTTGGTGTTAGCCGTGCGGAATGGAGGCCTGAGGCAATCATCGTGGTTTGCATGTCGTCGGGCGCACATTGACCAGATAATCCTTGTGTCAGCGGGGGTGTGACGTAGAATGGATGCCTGCGCAGTTGCATTCCGCGTCCGCCGGGAGCCATGATATCGGCGCGCGTGCCTGTGTTTCACCCATGCTTGAGGCTGAACAGCCCAACGCGTCCGTTAAGAGCCGCGACACTTCAAGGGTGGCAGTACGATGCTTTGGAGTGGCCATGTCCACGAAATATCTGCCATTGATTGCGGACTATGAGTCTCGCATCGAACTCGCCTTGTCTGAAGGCAACCAGATCGAAGTTTTTCATCTGCTGGATCGCTTGCGCGAGCTGCCGAATATGCCTGATTTCTCGCCCATAGCCGCAGTGCGGCTCCAGGCCGTCATGGATCGTTATTGCCGGCCAGAAATCATGTAGATGCGGTGGCCCGGGACTGCTTGCGAAGCATGCCTGCAAGGGTTCCGGAAACGGGGCATGCGTTGGGGGCCAACTGTCGGTGCGGCGTGTGTGCACGCATGAGACAACCGGCACGACGTATGACATATCACGAATGATCCGGACCGCATGCCGTGATGAAGTAGCATGCAAAAAAAAGCCAGCTTCGTGAGCTGGCTTTGTCGCTTGATCTGCGCGTCCCGGTTTGACTGGCGGGTTTTGCTGGTGCTTGGTGGGTGGTACAGGGATTGAACCTGTGACCCCTGCCGTGTGAAGGCAGTGCTCTACCGCTGAGCTAACCACCCGAATGCAGAACAGTTGAAGATTATGGCATGGCCGTGATGTGCTTGTAAAGCCCCTGTTCACGCTTTATTTGCGGTCTCGGCGGTTGTGGCGCTCTCTGCAGGGGCGGGCACGGTCCAGACGGTCTTTCCGCCGCTGGCCTTGTCAAGCCCGGTCAGCACCTGGGCATGGGCTTCGGCCTCGGCTGCTGTGGCACGCCGCACGACCAGGTTGAGCGTGGCGAAGTCGACGCGGTTCACCGCGTCACCCGCCGTCGCGGTGGAGTCAAGCATGTCGATGACCAGGCTGTTCTGGCCACGTGTCATGGCCAGGTAGACTTCGGCAAGAATCTCCGCGTCCAGCAATGCGCCGTGCAGCGTGCGATGCGAGTTGCTGACGCCGAGGCGGTCGCACAGGGCATCGAGCGAGTTGCGCTTGCCGGGGAACATCTGGCGTGCTTCGTAGAGCGTATCGATCACGCCGCCGAGGTGCTCGCGGAAAGGCGGCAGGCCGAGCAGCTTGAACTCCATGTCAAGAAAACCCAGGTCGAACGGCGCGTTGTGGATGATGGCTTCTGCATCTTGCACGAAATCGCGGATGTCATTGGCTACCGCGCTGAACACCGGTTTGTCGACCAGGAACTCGTTGGTGATGCCATGCACGGCAATTGCACCAGCGTCGATCTCGCGTTGCGGATTGATATAGAAATGCAGTGTGCGGCCGGTGAGACGGCGGTTCACCATTTCCACGCAGCCGATTTCGATGACGCGGTCGCCGGTGGCGGCGTTGAGGCCGGTGGTTTCGGTATCGAGAATGATTTGTCGCATGGCGGTTTCCGGTGCAATGAAGAGGAGAGGGTCAAACCACGCCGGTCAGGCTGGCGACGCCCTTGTTGGCCAGGGCATCGGCGCGTTCGTTGCCAGGATGGCCGTTGTGTCCGCGCACCCAGTGCCATTCAATCTGGTGTGGTTGTGTCAGGTCGTCGAGTGTCTGCCACAGATCCGCATTCTTGACGGGTTTCTTGTCGGCGGTTTTCCAGCCGCGGGCCTTCCATCCCGGCAGCCATTCCTTGATCCCTTTCTGCACGTACTGCGAATCGGTGTAGACGGCGATGCGGCAAGGGCGCTTGAGCGCGCGCAGGGCTTCGATCACGGCGGTCAGCTCCATGCGGTTATTCGTCGTGCCGACCTCGCCGCCAAACATTTCCTTTTCGTGGTCGCCCGAGACGAGCACGGCGCCCCATCCGCCGGGGCCGGGATTGCCCTTGCAGGCGCCATCGGAATAAATCGTTACGTCTTGCATCAGTCCTTGGGGGTCGAAGAGAGGAAGGGGGCGGTGGATGTGCTGGCGTCTTTCGACGCAGGCCGGGTACTGTGGCTGCTGCTCGGCGAGGCTGGCGCCGTCACGGGTCCGAGCGCGCCAGCATGGGTGTTCTGGAAGGCCGGGCCGACCATGCGGACTGCCCGCACGCGCTTGACGGCCGTAATACTATAGATTGCGCCGAAGATTGGCCACCACCGGTCACCGGCCTTGTCCATGAAAGCGGTGCGCTGTAGCCATCGGTCGGTCCGGTTTGGCGGGGCATAGCAGCCGAAGCGGCCGCGGATGATCTCGAAGCCAAGCAGCTTGAGCCAGTCCTTGAGACGCTGGAAGCCGATGAACTGGCCATCGCGCGGCATGAATGGCCGCGCACCGAGACGCCGCATGCCCTGGCGCATACCCCACAGGCTATACGGGTTGAATCCGGTCAGGACCACCTGGCCTTCTGGCATGAGGATGCGCGACACCTCGCGCAGGACTTCGTGCGCATCGTTGCTGAACTCGAGTACGTGCGGCATGGCGACCAGGTCGACGCTTTGTGCGGCGAACGGCAATTCGTCGAAGCGGCAGTGCACGATCTGGCGTGTGGTGCCGACCACGTCGCGCGCGCCTGAGATCGCGTTACCATTGGGGCTGGTGCTTTCGTCGAGCAACTGCGCGGCGAACGGAATACGGTTCTCGCGCAGGGCGTCGATGCCGGGCATACCGAGTTGCAGGGCGTGGTAGCCAAAGATGTCTGCCACGGTGCGATCGAATTGCGCCTGCTCCCAGTGCAGCATGTATTGCCCGGGCGGCGACGCCAGCCAGGCGTCCCAATCAGAAAGTCTTCGTTGTGGCATAGGAGGTATGGTTTGCAGATCGTTCCGATTCAGGCGTTTGACGATAACTATATCTGGGCGGTTCACGACGGCCACGCGGCGGCCATCGTGGATCCGGGTGATGCCGGTCCGGTCCTGCGTTTTCTGAAGGATAACGCTCTGCTGCTTGGTGCTATTGTAATCACTCATCACCATGGGGATCACGTTGGTGGTATCGGCGAGCTGCTCGACTATGCGCCGCGCGCGCGTGGCCTCGACGGTGCGCTGCCGGTGATCGGCCCGGCCGCCGAAGAAATTCCGCACCGCACACGCGCGGTGGAGGAAGGGGAGGTCGTGGAGCTGTCAGCGCCTGCGCTGACGCTGCGCGTGCTCGAGGTGCCTGGTCATACGCGCGGGCATGTGGCGTATGTGGGGGACGTCGACGGCCCTGTACTGTTCTGCGGCGATACCCTGTTTGCCAGTGGATGCGGACGACTGTTCGAAGGCACGCCGGAACAGATGCTGGCGTCGCTGGATAAGCTTGCGGCCTTGCCTCCCGCGACGCGCGTTTATTGTGCGCATGAATACACGCGCTCGAACGTGGCTTTCGCGCGTGCAGCGGATCCGGAAAACGAAGCAGGGCAAAGGTGGGAAGCCGAGGTTGCGGCATTGCGCGCGGTGGGTGATCCGACCGTGCCGACGACGATTGGTCACGAGCAGGCGGTCAACCCATTCTTGCGGTCTCGTGATGCGGATGTGCGTGAACAGGTAGCGCAGCACGCGGGTGTCAGTGGCAGCAACTGGTCGGATGCGGATGCATTCGCCGCACTGCGCAACTGGAAGGATCATTTTCGTTGAGGCCGTGCCTGTGCCGACCACTGGGCATGGCACAGCAAGATGCAGATGGGCGGCCGGAGGCTCGTACATTCTGCAAGAGGCGTCGCGCGCATCACGCGGGAAGGCGAGTGCAAATGTAAATCCGATTGACGCAGCCGCGCGGGATTTTTACATTAGTGCATTTTTAGCATCCATCCACCGAGGAACTGATGCGAATCATGCAATATCTCGCAGGATTGACGGCCGCGCTGCTGCTGTCGGCCTGCGCCACGTCGACCACGGAGCCGACGCGCGAGGCGACCAGGCCTGCCGCTCCCCGGTCCGCGTCGAACATCCCGCCCGATCTCGCCACACCGCTGGTCGATCTGGACCGTGAACAAGTCACCAGCCTGAATGCCCCGGCATCCAATATCTGGTCGCGCATCCGTCGTGGCTTTGCCATGGCCGACCTGGAGTCCGATTTAGTCGAGGACCGCACCCAATGGTATGCCAAGCGCCCTGACTATATGGAACGCATGGTCGGGCGTTCCAGCCGCTACCTCTATCACATCGTCGAGGAACTGGAACGGCGCAACATGCCGACCGAACTGGCCCTGCTGCCCTTCATCGAAAGCGCCTTCAATCCGCAGGCCGTATCGTCGGCCAAGGCGGCCGGCATGTGGCAGTTCATCCCCAGCACCGGCAAATCGTTCAACCTGCAGCAGAACATGTTCCGCGACGAGCGACGCGATGTGCTGGCCTCGACCGGGGCGGCGCTCGATTATCTGAGCAAGCTCTATGGCATGTTTGGTGACTGGCATCTGGCGCTGGCTGCCTACAACTGGGGCGAGGGCTCGGTGTCGCGGGCTATCGCGCGCAATGAGTCGCGCGGTTTGCCGGGCGACTACCTCAGCCTGACCATGCCCAACGAGACCCGCTACTACGTGCCGAAGCTGCAGGCAGTGAAGAACATCATTGCCAATCCGGAACGCTATGGGGTGGTGTTGCCGGACATCCCGGATCATCCGTACTTCGTGACCGTGACCACGTCGCGCGACATCGACGTGGCGCTGGCGGCCAAGCTGGCGGGCCTGCCGCTCGATGAATTCAAGGCGCTCAATCCGTCGTTCAACCATCCGGTGATCCTCGGCGCCTCGCGTCCGCAGATCCTGCTGCCGTATGACAACGCCGAGACCTTCCAGTACAACCTCAATACCTTCCGGGGCGGGCTGTCGAGCTGGACAGCCGTGACGGTGAATAGCCGCGAACGGGTTGAGGCGCTGGCGGCGCGCCTGAACCTGGATGCCGAAACGATCCGCGAGATTAACCGTATTCCACGCGGCATGCGCCTGAAGGCGGGTTCGACAGTGGTCGTGCCGAAGTCCGACCGTACGCAGGGCGATATCAGTGCGACGATTGCGGAAAGCGGCACGATGGCCATGGAGCCGGATGTGCCGGATGCACGCCGTGTGGTCGTCAAGGCGCGCAAGCGCGATACCGTGGCTGGCCTGGCCAAGCGCTATGGCGTCAGCGCAGGTCAGGTGCGCCAGTGGAACAAGCTGTCGGGCAACCGGCTCGATGCCGGAGAGAGCGTGGTGCTGATGCTGCCCGTGCGCTCGGCGGTGGCGCGTCGTGCCGTCGCTGCGGACCGCGATGAGCCGGTAGCACGCGGCAAGGCACGCAGCACGACTGCCAGGGCAGAGCCAAAATCCCGTTCGGGCAAGACCGTCGAGAAACGTTCAGCACGGCGCGAGGTGGTGGCCACTTCCCACAGCGGACGTGCTGGCAAGGTCGCGGTGAAGAAGGCATCACCCGTCAAGACGTCCGTTAGCAAGACCGCGCGGCGGTAAGAGCGTTGTAAGGATTGCATCGCACACTCGGTCTCATTCAAGAGCGGTTCACGCCTCCGCCGGGGTTTTCATGGTCTTTTCCCGTTGGTGAAAACCCGGGAGGCGGGCACGCTCTCAACACGATTGCCGGGTGTGGCCGCGGGCTGCACGTCAGGCAGGAGGAGACCCGCAATGCCGCGTTACGATGCGTTCTATCGCCATTCGATCGAGCAGCCGGAGGCGTTCTGGGCCGAGCAGGCCCAGCTGATCGACTGGCAGGAACCCTGCACCGAAGTCCTCGATACATCCCGTTCGCCGTTCACGCGCTGGTTCTCCGGTGGCCGCACCAATCTGTGCCACAACGCCGTCGACCGCCATCTCGCGGCGCGCGCCGCGCAGCCTGCGCTGATCTACATTTCCACCGAAACCGGCGTCGAACATACCTATACGTATGCCGAGCTGCATACCGAGGTGGTGCGCATGGCCGCCATCATGCAGGAACTGGGCGTGCAGCGTGGCGACCGTGTCCTGATCTACATGCCGATGATTGCCGAGGCGGCATTCGCCATGCTGGCCTGTGCGCGCATCGGGGCGATCCATTCGGTGGTGTTCGGCGGGTTTGCCTCGGTGAGCCTGGCGTCGCGCATCGACGATGCGACGCCGAAACTGATCGTCAGTGCCGATGCCGGGTCGCGCGGCGGCAAGGTGGTGGCCTACAAGCCGTTGCTCGATGAAGCCCTGCAACGTGCTGCCCACCACCCGGAACACGTCCTGCTGGTCGACCGCGGGTTGGCGCCGATGGCGCACACGCCGGGACGCGACGTCGACTACGCCGAAGCCCGCGCGAGAGTGGCAAGGGCCGACGTGCCGTGCGTCTGGCTGGAATCCAACGAGCCCTCCTACATCCTCTATACCTCCGGAACCACCGGCAAGCCCAAGGGCGTGCAGCGCGATACCGGCGGCTACGCCGTCGCGCTGGCGGCGTCGATGCGCTACATCTTCGGCGGACAGCCGGGCGACACGATGTTCACCACCTCCGATATCGGCTGGGTGGTGGGACACAGCTACATCATCTACGGACCCTTGCTGGCCGGCATGGCGACCGTAATGTACGAGGGCACGCCGCTGCGCCCGGATGCCGCGGTCTGGTGGCGCATTGTCGAACAGTACGGCGTCAACCTGATGTTCAGTGCGCCCACGGCGATCCGCGTGCTGAAGAAGCAGGACCCGGCGCTGTTGAAGCGCCATGACCTGTCATCGCTGCGCACCTTGTTCCTGGCAGGCGAGCCGCTCGACGAGCCGACCGGACGCTGGATCCATGAGGCCATCGGCAAGCCCGTGGTCGACAACTACTGGCAGACGGAAACCGGCTGGCCCATGCTGGCTCTGGCGCGCGGCGTGGAGGACCTGCCCGGCAAGTTCGGCTCTCCGGGCCTGCCGGTCTATGGCTATCGCCTGGAAATCCTGGATGAGCTGACAGGCGAGCCGTGTGAGGCCGGGCAGAAGGGCGTGCTGACGCTGGCTGCGCCGCTACCGCCGGGCTGCATGTCGACCATCTGGAATAATGATGCGCGCTTTGTCGAGACCTACTGGTCGGCCTTCCCGGGCAAGCAGCTGTATTCGAGCTTCGACTGGGGCATGCGCGACGAGGATGGCTATGTGTACATCCTGGGCCGTACCGACGATGTCATCAATGTCGCCGGCCACCGGCTGGGCACGCGCGAGATCGAGGAGAGCCTCAGTTCCCATGCTGCCGTGGCCGAGGTGGCGGTGGTCGGCGTCGAGGACAAGATCAAAGGACAAGCAGCCGTGGCGTTTGCCATTGTGCGCGATGCCAGGCGTATCGCCACGCCCGAGGAGCGTCTGGCACTCGAAGGCGAGCTGCTGAAGACTGTGGAAGGCCAGCTCGGCGCGGTCGCGCGGCCGGCGCGCGTCTATTTCGTCAACGCACTGCCGAAGACCCGCTCCGGCAAGCTGCTGCGGCGGGCAATGCAGGCCGTGGCGGAAGGGCGCGACCCCGGCGATCTGACTACCATCGAAGATCCGACGGCGCTCGATCAGGTGCGCCAGGCGTTGGCTGGCGTCTAGCGGGCGGGGGCGCTATCCGGGCATACTGCGATTTCGGTAAAGGCACACTGCATCGCAGCGGTCCACGCATAAAATCGCGATGGGAGATAGGGTTGGCGCAGCTCCGTGATTGCGAGCTGCGAAGAGGCGCATGCACTTTCTCTTGTGAAGGTACTGGCGGCGTCTACGAATGTGATGTCACCTTCATGTCGGTAGGCTTCACCGGTCGTCCGCTGTGGCAGCAGTAGCGTAGGCGTAGGCACTGCATGATCCACAGGCAGTGGGTTTCCGGCGGGCTATGCCGTTGAAGAAAAAGCGCTTTCGAGGTATAATCGTTAGGTTTAAGTTCAGAAACCCATCACCCTAGCGCCTACCGCAATCTACCTTCCGCCTGCCGACCCGGTT
>DATLHT010000507.1:0-5831 GCA_035539795.1 Burkholderiaceae bacterium | reverse complement strand
GCTGAAGAAGGCTTCGAAGGCCACTACCACCTCGAAGGAAATCGCCCAGGTCGGCTCGATCTCGGCCAACAGCGACGCCTCGATCGGCGAGCGCATTGCCGAAGCCATGGACAAGGTTGGCAAGGAAGGCGTGATCACCGTGGAAGACGGCAAGTCGCTGGCCGACGAGCTGGAAGTCGTGGAAGGCATGCAGTTCGACCGCGGCTACCTGTCGCCGTACTTCATCAACAACCCGGAAAAGCAGGTTGTTGCCCTGGAAAGCCCGTTCGTCCTGCTGTTCGACAAGAAGATCTCGAACATCCGCGACCTGCTGCCGGTGCTCGAGCAAGTCGCCAAGGCTGGCCGTCCGCTGCTGATCATCGCTGAAGACGTGGAAGGCGAAGCCCTCGCCACGCTGGTGGTCAACAACATCCGTGGCATCCTGAAGACCTGCGCCGTCAAGGCACCGGGCTTCGGCGACCGCCGCAAGGCCATGCTGGAAGACATCGCCATCCTGACCGGTGGTGCCGTGATCGCCGAAGAAGTCGGCCTGACCCTCGAGAAGGCAACCCTGGAGCACCTCGGCCAGGCCAAGCGCATCGAAGTGGGCAAGGAAAACACCATCATCATCGATGGCGCAGGCGATGCCTCGCAGATCGAAGGCCGCGTCAAGCAGATTCGCGCCCAGATCGAAGAAGCAACCAGCGACTACGACCGTGAAAAGCTGCAAGAGCGCGTGGCCAAGCTGGCCGGCGGTGTTGCCGTGATCAAGGTTGGCGCTGCCACCGAAGTCGAAATGAAGGAAAAGAAAGCACGCGTGGAAGACGCGCTGCACGCTACCCGTGCTGCCGTGGAAGAAGGCATTGTCCCCGGCGGTGGTGTAGCCCTGCTGCGTGCCCGTGCTGCCATCGCCAGCCTGACTGGTGACAACGCCGACCAGAACGCCGGTATCAAGATCGTGCTGCGCGCCATGGAAGAGCCGCTGCGCCAGATCGTGACCAACGCCGGTGAAGAAGCTTCGGTCGTCGTGTCGAAGGTCATCGAAGGCAAGGGTAACTACGGCTACAACGCCGCCTCGGGCGAGTACGGCGACATGGTCGAAATGGGCGTGCTGGATCCGACCAAGGTCACCCGCACCGCGCTGCAGAACGCCGCGTCGGTCGCATCGCTGATGCTGACCACCGACTGCGCAGTGTGCGAAGCACCGAAGGACGAGTCCGCTGCTCCGGCAATGCCGGGCGGCATGGGCGACATGGGTGGCATGGGCGGCATGATGTAATTGCCGGACCATCGATCTGTCCGGGCTTCGGCCCGGCAGGCGTCCCTAGTCCAAAACAAAAACCCTGTGGGTGTGAATCCACGGGGTTTTTGTTTTGGGGCAGCAGCTTGATGCATTCAGGCGAGGCGGTTCCGCTGCCGGCGGATCCGTGGTCATTTGCGGTGGTGCCAATGGTCCGCGCCAACCGACCGCGTCATGCTGGCGTGCTCGCATCGCGTCGGTGCCACACCCATGCCGGTCAGCATGCCTGCGACAGGGCTCGTGGAGTGGGATTGGCCGCCGCTGCCGTGGCCGCGCCTTGGGCAACGCCATGTAAACCGGCAAGATCAGCGCCATGTTCCAGCAAGGCCATGACGAGTGCCACCTGCTCGCCGGCAGCCTGCAACGGTGTGATACCGAGCGCATCCGGCTGGTTGACTGAGGCTGCGGCACCTTTGGCGAGCAGCAGCCTTACCAGGTCGGCATGCCCGCTACGCACGGCCGTCAGCAGTGGTGTCGCGCCATCCCGCGGATCCGGGTGATTGAGGGCAGCGGCATCGCTGTAGGGCAGCAGCAGTTGCACGATCTCCGTAGCACCGGCTTCAACCGCCGCGCGCAGCGGGAGGGTACCGTGGTAGTCCGCGCGCCCGAGCGAGGCCTCCGCGCCCATGATCAGCAGGGCACGCACCACGCCCGGCTGTGTGCTGCGTACTGCGGCCAGCAGCGGCGTGGTACCGGAGCGGTCGGCTTCGTTCAGCGAAGCCTCCGCACCGCGCCGCAGTAGCGCGGTCACCAGCGGCACGCTGTGCAGCGCAATGGCGGTGGCGAGCGGCGTCGTGCCGTGACGGTCCGGGCAGTTGAGTGTCTGCCGAGGCAAATGATTGAGCAGCGCGGGAAAATCGTTGCGATAGCACGTCGCCAGCCGTTCGATGCCGGCGCGCAGATGCAGGCGTAGCGGGAAAGCCATGCCCTCCTGATCGAGGCAGCCATTGAACAGGCCACTTTGCAGCAGCTGGTTAAGCGCGGTGACGTGCGCATCGTCGGCGCCATAACATTCGCCTGACGCTAGCATCTGTGTCACCAGCACCTCGAGCATACTGAAGTCGGTGCGACCGTCGCGGTACGGCACGTGGTGGGTATCCATCGCCAGGAAATGTTCCGGCAGTAGCGTGAGACCCTCGTCGCGCATGCGCATCATGCTGACGATGACAGCCGTATCGCAGACGCATCGCGCCTTCTCCGGCGTGGCCAGCAGGCGAGTCACGTCCGTATCGGCCGGCAGCAGGCGCGCATCGGTATGGACCATGGCGAGCACCTTGCGGCGCAGGTCCGCTCCGTGTCGCACTGGCATGGCGAGAATGGCCTGACGGCGCTGCTGGATGTCTTCGGCGGTCGGAGCGGCGGGCGGGGTCACGAGCTGACGCATGGCGTTCATGCGGTCGAGGGTACGCTGCATCAGAGGCGTCGTCAGGCGTCGGGAAAAGCGGGCAAGCACAGGGTGGGCATGCAGCGATGGCACCGGACCGGCATTGAACCAACGCAGGGCTTCGTGGAGGTCAGTCGCATGGAAACGCATGATGCATCTCCTGTGTGAATTGAATTGACTTCAGCATAGATCTCGCTGCGATGGCGTACCGCAAACAAACGTGACGGGAAGCGGTGTGGCGGCTGGTTTGCGTCAGTTTGGAGACGTTTGCGGTTGGAATTTACAAGAGTTCACAATCTCTGGTCGACCGACTGGCTAGCATCATCGCCGGAGCCTCTTGCAGTCCGCAGTCCGCGTCACTTCTTTGCGACGCTATTCCCTGCACTCACGTTTCTATGCTTCCGCCATCGTCATCTGGATACTGCCGGCGGGGCTGTATTCCTCTCGAAAAAAGGAAAGACCGTCCGATGAAACCACTGCGTTTGTTACTCGTTTCCTTGCTGGCGTCGCTTGGCGCTGGCCATGCGTTGGCCACTGATCTTGTCACTTACCCCATCGCCGAGGCACTCGCCACGCAGGCGGCGCGCGACAAGCTCGATCCGCAGATCCAGCTCAATTTCGCCAAGCGGGCGAGCGACGTGGTGCGCGGCAATCGTCGTGATGAATGGCGGGCCGTGGCGCGTAATCGCCGGCCTGCTAACGGCGTAAGTCACCCAGCGTTTCCCGAGTCGCAGATGACGGAAAAGGAGCTGTGTCAGCTGACTTTCGTGCAGGCCTTGAAGGACTTGCAGAACCGTGCGCGCATGGCGGGCGTTCAGTCGGTCGAGCAGATTACGAGTGGCTGGACGCGGAGCGAAACGGCCAGCGATTCGATCTTTGCCTGTGCCGTGGGTGTGGCGACCATCGGCGTCCAGTTGCGTGCCAAGGCGCACCAGCGCTGATCGCAAGCAGCGCCCCCCGGGTTGAGCGGGGGTAACGCGTGGACGCTTGCTGCGTCGATATAGCAGGTGAGCGAACTAGCGAACTAGCGGCCGGTCCGGCAGTTCGTTGCTGTTGCCGCCGCGGTTCGGGTCGACCGGAAAATGCCGGTTGGCCAGCGCATGCAGGGCGTGGATGACCTGGTTGAGCGCCGCCGTCTGCTGTCGTCGCGCGAAACCCGTGGTGAGGATGGCGCACAGCTCGTCCCACGTGGTGTCCGGCACGCGCGCGGCAAAACCGCGGTCTGCCACGATCTCCACGGCATGATCTGCAATGTTGAGATAGAGCAGCACGCCGCTGTTGGCCTCCGTGTCCCAGATGTCGAGTTCGCGGAAGATATGTTCGGCACGCTCGCGTGGCGAGACGCGGCTCCAGACCTGGGCGAGCGGCAGGCTGCCTTCAATGACCACACGCAGTTCGCCTTGGTGGCCGTGCTCGCCGGCCTGGATGGCATGCTCGATCCGGTCCAGTTCGGCATCAGGAAAGAGTGCGCGCACATGGGCGTGCGTGGTGCACAGATGCGTGCACAGGCGTTTGTGGCGTGAGGGTTTGTCAGGCATTCGCGTTCCTCACCAGTTGCCGGAGGCGCCGCCGCCGCTGAAGCCGCCGCCGCCTCCGCCACCGAACCCACCACCGAAGCCGCCACCTCCACGGCCGCCAAAGCCGCCGTGGCCAATACCGCCGAGGCCGCCGAGACCACCCAGGCCGCCGGTCACCACATGGCCGCGTCCGGGGCGCACCACCATGCCGCGTCGCCCGCCGCGGGCCATGGCGCGGATCAGGAACATCGCAATGATGAAAGTCACGAAGGCGACGCTGAGCCAGTCGTTCAGATCGTTGGCGCCGGAGGCAGCGCGCCGTTCCGGTGCTGGCAGCGCTTCCTTGTCGATGGTGGCCTGGATGGCAGCCACGCCGGCGCTCAGGCCACCATAGAAATCATTTTGCCGGAAATGCGGCGCCATTACGTCCTGCAGGATGCGCTTGGACATCGCATCGGTCAGCGAGCCTTCGAGCCCGCGACCGACCTCCAGCCGCATCCTGCGCAGGTCGGACGGATTATTCTTGGCGATGACCACGATCACGCCGTCATCGATGCCTTTGCGGCCGGCTTTCCAGGCGTCCGCCACGCGGATGCTGAACATCTCGATCGGTTCCGGTGCGGTGCTCGGCAGCATCAGCACAAAGATCTGGCTGCCGCGCTCCGTCTCGTAAGTCTCCAGAACATGTTCGAGCGAGGCTTTCTGATTGGTATCCAGGGTGCCCGTGAGATCGGTGACACGGGTCTGCAGCGGTGGCACGGCGACCAGCCCCTGGGCGCTGACGGCATTCAGCAGCAGCGCGAGACAGAAGCCCGCGCACCACTGCAGCCATGACAGACGTTTCATCAGAACTTCACCGCGGGCGGTGTGGAGATCGCCTTCTCATCTTCCACCGTGAATGTCGGCTTGACCTTGTAGCCAAACACCATCGCTGTCAGGTTCGTGGGGAAGCTACGCGTCAGCACGTTGTACTCCTGTGTTGCTGTGATGAAACGCTGGCGTGCCACGGTGATGCGGTTCTCGGTGCCCTCGAGTTGCGATTGCAGATCGCGGAACAGCGTATCCGCCTTCAGTTGCGGATAGTTCTCAGCTACGGCCATCAGGCGCGATAACGCGCTGCTCAACTGGCCCTGCGCCGCCTGGAAGCGCTGCATGGCCTCGGGGTCGTTCAGCACCTCGGGCGTGACCTGGATGCTGGTGGCGGCGGCACGCGCCTTGACGACGGCATCGAGGGTCTCGCGCTCATGCGAGGCATAGCCCTTGACCGAAGCCACCAGATTCGGAATCAGGTCGGCCCGCCGCTTGTACTGGTTCACCACTTCTCCCCACGCCGCCTTGACGGCTTCGTCCTTCGCCTGGAAGTCGTTGTAGCCGCACGCGCTCAGCAAGGAAAGCAGCCAGGCCATGCACAGCCAGCGCGCAAGGGAGAGGAGGGCTGGGCGGTGCGCAGGCAGGGAAGAGCTGGAAAGCGAGGTCATCTTGGGCATACTCCGGCTGAGGGTCGAACAACATCCGCGGAGGAAGGCGCGGTACTCAAGCATACCCAATTTCAATCGCAATGGCAGCTTTGGACAAGCGGTGCCAAGTGTGTCGCCTGCGCAGGGAGGCGGCGGTATCCATGAAACGTCTGCGTAGATACCGGTTTTTGCCC
>DATLHT010000506.1:0-6028 GCA_035539795.1 Burkholderiaceae bacterium | reverse complement strand
GTAAAGCGCATCGTGCCACCTTCGGCACGCACATCCACAGCCCGCACCTGGGCTTCTGGCGAGAGGCCGTAGCGGATCATCGGCTTGGACACCAGCGGCAGGATTTCGCGGACATTGGAGTCGTCCACGCACACCACGGCGATGCCGAAGAACGGCAGGCGCTGCGTGAATTCGATGAAGGCCTGCTTGAGCCGCGCGAAATCATGGCCATAGGTGTCCATGTGATCCGCGTCAATATTGGTGATGACCTCCATCACCGGCTGCAGGTTGAGAAACGAGGCATCCGACTCGTCGGCTTCGGCGACAATGAAGTCGCCCGTGCCGAGGCGCGCGTTGGCGCCAGCCGAATTGAGCCGGCCGCCGATCACGAAGGTCGGATCCAGTCCGCCTTCCGCCAGTACCGAAGCCACGAGGCTCGTAGTGGTGGTCTTGCCATGCGTGCCGGCAATGGCGATGCCTTGCTTCAAGCGCATCAGCTCGGCGAGCATCACGGCGCGCGGTACCACCGGAATGCGCTTGGCACGCGCCGCCAGCACTTCGGGGTTGTCGCCACGCACGGCGGTCGAGATCACGACCGCATTCGCGCCATCGATATTCTCGGCCGCATGGCCATGCATCACCCGCGCGCCCAGGCTGGCCAGGCGGCGCGTCACGGCGGTATTGCCCAGGTCGGAGCCCGAGACCTTGTAGCCGAGGTTCACCAGCACCTCGGCGATGCCGCTCATACCGGCGCCGCCGATACCGACGAAGTGAATGTTCTTGACGATGTGTTTCATCGTATTTGCTTAATCCTTTGCAACCTGTTCACAGACCTGCGCAACCCGTTCGGTCGCATCGGTCCGCGCCAGCGCGCGCGCCTTGTCGGCGTACGCTGCCAGCTGTTCACGCGTGAGCGTGCTCAATGTCTCCGCCAGCCCCTCCGGGGTCAGGTCGCGTTGCTGAATCAGCATGGCCGCACCGGCATTCGCCAGGAACTGGCCATTGGTTGTCTGATGGTCGTCCACGGCGAACGGGAACGGCACGAACAAGGCCGCCACGCCTGCCGCCGCGACTTCCGACACCGTCATTGCACCGGCACGGCAGATCACCAGATCGGCCTCGCCATAGGCGGTCGCCATGTCGTCGATGAACGGCACGGTCTCCGCCGTGACCGCCACCGCCGCGTAGTTCGCGCGCAAGGCATCGATCTGCCGTGCGCCAGCCTGATGGACCACCACCGGCCGCAGGGCCGGCGGCAGTAGCGCAAGCGCCTTCGGCACGTTATCGTTCAGCGCTGTCGCGCCAAGGCTGCCACCCACCACCAGCACACGCAGCGGGCCCGAGCGTGCGGCGTAGCGTTGCGCCGGTGGCGGCAGCGAGCCCAGTGCCGCGCGGATGGGGTTACCCGTCCACTCGCTGTTCGGCAGCGCATTGGGGAACGCGCACAGCACGCGGTCCGCCACCTTCGCCAGCACTTTGTTGGCCAGCCCGGCGATCGAATTCTGCTCGTGCAGCACCAGCGGCCGTCCCAGCAGTACGGCCATCATGCCGCCCGGGAAGGTGATGTAGCCGCCCATGCCGAGTACTGCGCTCGGCCGCACGCGGCGCACGATGCGCAGGCTCTGCCAGAAGGCGCGCAGCAGATTGAGCGGCAGCAGCAGCTTGGTCATCCAGCCCTTGCCGCGCAGCCCGCCGAAACGCACCGCCTCCATGGGAATGCCATGCTTCGGCACGAGCTCGGCTTCCATGCCGCCCGGGTTACCGAGCCACACGACATTCCAGCCGCGCGCACGCAACGCCTCGGCCACGGCCAATCCGGGGAAGACGTGCCCCCCGGTACCGCCAGCCATGACGAGCAGGGTGCGCGCTGCGCTCATACCTTCCCTCCGCGCATCATGGAAATGTTTTGGCTACGGCCGCTGCGCTTCACTTCCCGCTGACGCGGGAAACGAGCCTTCGCCGAAATCGTGTGCTGATGCGCTACGGTCATACCTTCCCTCCGCGCATCAGCACACGATTTTCATAATCCACCCGCAGCAGCACCGCCAGCGCAATGCAATTCATCAAGATGCCGGAACCGCCATAACTGACCAGTGGCAGCGTCAGCCCCTTGGTCGGCAGGACACCAAGGTTCACGCCCATATTGATAAACGCCTGCCAGCCGATCCAGATGCCAATGCCCTTGGCCACAAGCCCCGCAAAGGTGCGGTCGAGCTGCAATGCCGTGCGGCCGATATCGAATGCGCGGCGCACCAGCCAGTAGAACAGCACGATGACCATGGTGACGCCGACGAAACCAAACTCTTCGCCGATCACGGCGAGGATGAAGTCGGTATGCGCTTCGGGCAGGTAGTGCAGTTTCTCGATGCTGCCGCCCAGGCCAACACCGGTCCACTCGCCGCGTCCGAGGGCGATCAGAGAGTGCGTGAGCTGATACGCCTTGCCGAGCGCATGGTCTTCGCTCCACGGATCGAGATACGCGAAGATCCGGTCGCGCCGCCAAGGCGAGGCAACGATCAGCAACGCAAAGGTACCCACGGCAATTGCCACAAGCGCGCTGAACAGCTTGCCGCTGACACCGCCGAGGAACAGGATGCCCATGGCGATGGCGGCGATCACGAGGAATGCGCCCATGTCGGGCTCGAGCAGCAGCAGCATGCCCACCACGGCCACGGCGATCCCCATCGGCAAAAAGCCTTTGCCGACGCTCTGCATCCATTCCTGCTTGCGCACGGTGTAGTTGGCGGCATACAGCACCACAGCCAGCTTCATCAGCTCGGATGGCTGGAAGTTGAGGATGCCAAGCGGAATCCAGCGGCGCGCGCCATTCACGCCCTTGCCGATGAAGGGCACGAGCACCAGGACCAGCAGCACCAGCGCGACTACGAACAGCTTGGGTGCATAGCGGTCCCACACCTTGACCGGAATCTGGAAGGCGATGAGCGCGCCCGTCAGCCCGATACACAGGCTGATCAGGTGGCGTGCCAGGAAGTGTGTTTCGCGGAAATTGGCATACTTCGGCGAATCCGGCAGGGCGATGGATGCCGAGTAGACCATCACCAGGCCCAGCGACAGCAGCATGATGACCACCCACATGAGCGGCTGGTCGTATTCCATCATCTTCGAGCGCGTCGGCTTGACGCCGGACACCACATCGCGCAATCCGCCCCAGGCGTTGCCAATGGTCGCGCCGATGAAGCCGCTGCGCTTCATTTCCATATCGCTCATAGCAGACTCCCTCGTGCCAGTGCCACGTCCTCGACGGCGCTGCGGAACACCTCGGCGCGGTGCGCGTAATTGCGGAACATGTCGAGGCTGGCGCAGGCCGGCGACAGCAGCACCACGTCGCCAGCATGGGCGATCGACGCCGCCAGTTCGACCGCAGCTTCGAGCGTGGCGGCGTCCTCGATGCGGATGCCGGTGGATGACAATGCCGCGCGCATCGCAGGGGCATCGCGGCCGATCAGGATGACGGCGCGGCAATACTGTGACACCGGCAACGTCAACGGCGAGAAATCCTGACCCTTGCCTTCACCGCCGGCGATCAGCACGGTCGGCTTTGCCAGGCCATTGAGCGCGGCAACAGTGGCGCCTACATTGGTGCCCTTGCTGTCGTCGACATACTCGACCTCGGTGATCGTTGCGATCAGTTCGACACGGTGCGGCTCGCCGCGATAGGCACGCAGGCCATGCAGCAGATGATTGAGCGGCAGGTCGATGGCGCGGCACAGCGCCAGTGCCGCCAGTGCGTTGGCGGCGTTGTGCAGGCCACGGATCTGCAGGGCATCGGCCGGCATCAGGCGCTTCAGGCGCACGGCCACGGGTGTGACATCCGCGCTCTCGCTCTTGCGGCGGCGCGGGCGAGCCTCTTCTTCCTCGTCGGCCTCGGCCACGGCGAGCCACGGCATGCCGTTGTCGCGCAACAGTCCGAAATCGCCCACGACCTCGGGCTGGTCCGTACCGAACGTCACGACCTGCGCGGCGTCCTGCGCCATGCGCATGACCATCATGTCATCGCGGTTCAGAACGCGCACGCTCTGCGGGCCAAAGATCTTCTGCTTGGCGGCGGCGTAGGCTTCCATCGAGCCATGCCAGTCCAGGTGATCCTGGGTGATATTGAGCACGGTGGCCGCATGCGGATTGAGTGAATGCGTGGTCTCGAGCTGGAAGCTCGACAGTTCGAGCACCCAAACATCGGGCAGTGTGGCCTCGGCGATGCAATCGGACAACTTGTCCAGCGCCGACGGGCTGATGTTGCCCGCGACCGCCACAGTGCGCCCGGCGCGCCGCACCAGGCTGCCCGTCAGACTGGTCGTGGTGGTCTTGCCGTTGGTGCCAGTAATGGCCAGGACGCGCGGCGCGTAACCGCTTTCGGCTTCGAGATGACGCAGTGCCTGGGCAAACAGTTCGATCTCGCCCCACACGGGCACATTGGCGTCGCCGGCCGCAGCCAACAGCGTCGCCATATCTGGATCGAGCGGCGACAGGCCGGGGCTTACCGCGACCAACGTCATGTCATCAAGCAGCGCCGGCGTCAACGGACCGCCGACGAACTCGGCCTGCGGCGCGGAGACTTCAAGGTGCGACAGGTTGGGTGGCGCACTCCGCGTATCGGCCACGCGCACGCGGCAGCCATAGCGCGCGCACCAGCGTGCCATGGCCAGCCCGGATTCGCCCAGACCAAGTACCAATACGGAAGGTTGTTGAAGCTCGCCGAACACCTGAATCGTTTCCTTGTGATGACCTTATGGTTACCGTGATAGCCGTGTGCGGATTACCGCAGTTTCAATGTGGACAGACCGATCAGCACGAGCATCAGCGTGATGATCCAGAAGCGGACGGTGACCTGTGTTTCCTTCCATCCACTGAGTTCGAAGTGATGATGCAAAGGCGCCATGCGGAACAACCGCCGCCCCTCGCCATAGCGCCGTTTGGTGAATTTGAACCAAGTGACCTGCAGCATCACGGACACCGTCTCCACCACGAAGATTCCGCCCATGACGAACAGCACGATTTCCTGGCGCACGATCACGGCGATGGTACCGAGGGCACCACCGAGCGCGAGTGCGCCGACGTCGCCCATGAATACCTGAGCCGGATGCGCGTTGAACCACAGGAATGCCAACCCTGCACCAGCCATGGCAGAGCAGAAGATCAGCAATTCACCTGCGCCCGGAATATGCGGGAACAGCAAGTACTTGCTGTACACGGCGCTGCCCATCACGTACGCGAACACGCCGAGGGCGCTGCCGACCAGTACGACCGGCATGATCACCAGGCCATCGAGGCCATCAGTGAGGTTCACGGCGTTGCTCGATCCGACGATGACGAGATAGGTCAGCACGATGAAACCGGCCACGCCAAGCGGATAGCTGATCTCCTTGAAGAACGGCACCAGCAGGTTGGCCTGGTGCGGCAAGGTGAGCGTAAAGCCGCTCTGCACCCAGGCCACGAACAGTTCGAACACGCGCGCGTTGCTGGTCTCGGACACCGAAAAAGCGAGATAGATCGCTGCAAACAGGCCGATGGCCGTCTGCCACAGGAATTTCTCACGGCTCGACATACCCTTGGGGTCGCGATAGACGACCTTGCGGTAGTCGTCGACCCAGCCGATGGCGCCATAGCCAACTGTCACCAGCAGCACAATCCACACGAAGCGGTTGCCGAGATCGGCCCATAACAGGGTCGACACGGCGATCGACAGGATGACCAGGACACCGCCCATGGTAGGCGTGCCGGATTTCACCAGATGGGTCTGCGGGCCATCGGTGCGCACCGCCTGACCGACCTTCAATTCGGTCAGCTTGCGGATGACCCAGGGACCGAAGGCTAGCCCGATCACCAGCGCGGTGAGGTTGGCCATCACCGCGCGGAAGGTCAGGTAGTTAAAGACGCGCAGGAAACTGACGTCGTCTTGTAACCATTGGGCCAGGGCTAACAACATGCTGTATTTCTTCCTTCGTCCCGTCGCCGGGGTTATCCGTGATGTTCTGTGTGCGCGGCGTCGGCGGTCAACGCCGTCACCACCCGTTCCATGCGCATGAAGCGC
>DATLHT010000505.1:0-18267 GCA_035539795.1 Burkholderiaceae bacterium | reverse complement strand
ACCTGGAGGAAGTGCCATGCGTTTGCTGATTGTCTGGTTGATCAATGCCGTTGCGCTGTTCGTGCTGCCCTATGTGCTGTCCGGAATCCAGATCAAGGGCTTCGGCTCGGCGATGATCGCCGCCCTCGTGCTGGGCCTGGTGAATGCGCTGATCCGCCCGATCCTGGTCATCCTGACGCTGCCCGTCACGGTGCTCACGCTCGGCCTGTTCATCTTCGTCATCAACGCGCTGCTGTTCCTGTTCGTCGGCAAGCTGCTGTCCGGCTTCATGGTCGACAGTTTCGGTACCGCGCTGCTGGGCTCGATCCTGTACAGCATCATCTCGTGGCTGCTGGCCAGCCTGCTGCTGCGCGACCGCGTCGCGTGACATGAGGCGGCGCCTTGGCCCGCAACAACACTATGCAAGAACGACAATTCAGTTTTGAATTTTTCCCGCCCAAGACGCCCGAGGGCGCAGAGAAGCTGCGCGTCACGCGCGCGCAGCTGGCGACGCTGCAGCCCAAGTTCATCTCGGTGACTTTTGGCGCGGGCGGCACCACGCAACAGGGCACGCTCGATGCCGTGCTGGAGATCCAGCGCGAAGGCACGGAGGCCGCTCCACATCTGTCGTGCGTTGGCTCGTCGCGCGACAGCATCCGGCAGATCCTCAAGACCTACCGCGAGGCCGGCATCCGGCATATCGTCGCGCTGCGCGGCGACCTGCCGTCGGGTATGGGCGAGATCGGGGAATTCCGCTTTGCCAACGAGCTGGTGGAATTCATCCGCGCTGAAACTGGCGATTGGTTCCATATCGAGGTGGCGGCCTATCCGGAATACCATCCGCAGTCGCGCTCGCCGCGGCACGACATGGAGAATTTCGCGCGCAAGGTGAAGGCCGGGGCCGACTCGGCCATCACGCAGTACTTCTACAACGCGGATGCGTACTTCCGCTTCGTGGACGACGTGCGCCGCCTGGGCGTGGAGATTCCCATCGTGCCGGGCATCATGCCGATCACCAATTACTCGCAGCTCATGCGCTTCTCCGATATGTGCG
Source organism: Burkholderiaceae bacterium (assembly GCA_035539795.1). Classification (GTDB taxonomy): domain Bacteria; phylum Pseudomonadota; class Gammaproteobacteria; order Burkholderiales; family Burkholderiaceae; genus Imbroritus. Next base: position 17,234 of record DATLHT010000505.1, on the reverse strand, counting down.
GCGCCGAGGTGCCACGCTGGGTCGCCAAGCGGCTCGAGAGTTTTGGTGACGACCGCGAGTCGATCCGCGCATTCGGCCTCGATGTGGTCACGGCCCTGTGCGAACGGCTGCTGGCATCGGATGTGCCGGGGCTGCATTTCTACACGCTCAACGCGGCCGGTCCGACCAAGTCGCTCTGGCAGCGCCTGGGGCTGTAACCTGCCCGGATCCGGACATGGTCACGCGTGCGCCGGATCCGCTCATCCAGCATCTGCTGGAGCTGATGGCGCCGCTGGCCGCGCGGATCGGTCCGTTGACCGCCAGGCGCATGTTCGGCGGCCATGGCCTGTTTTACGATGGCCTGATGTTCGGCCTTGTGTCTGGCGGCCAGCTGTACTTCAAATGTGATGACGTGACTCGCCCCGCCTTCGCGGCGGCGGGCGCGACGCCATTCTCGTATGCCACGGCGCGGCGGGAAGTGGTATTGCGGGCCTATCTCGGCGCGCCGGCGGCGTGCCTGGAAGATGCCACGCAGATGACGGCATGGGCGCAGCGCGCGGTAGAAGCGGCGCTGCGGGTGGCGAATGCGGAAGTGCCGGCGCGCCCGCGCGCGGCCCGGAAACCGGGTTGATCTGCCCGGCGCGGCAACACGTCCGCTGCGGAGGGTTCGGATGATGGAAAGCAGCGCGCGCTCTGGGGGCACGCATGCCGCCCTACCAGATACCGTCTTCCGTCACCACGCGATCGAGCGCGATATCGTGGGCTTCCGGTGCAATCGACTCGACCACCGTGTCCGCATAGGCAATGCCGATGGCCTGCGGGCGCGGGTACATGGCGGCCAGCGTCCGGTCGTAGTAACCGCCGCCGTAGCCCATGCGGTAACGCTGGCGATCCACGCCGACGCAGGGGATCAGCAGGACGTCCGGGGTGACGGCCGCCGTGCCTTGCGGCTCGGGAATGTTGTATTGGCCGGAACGCATCGGCGTCTCCGGCGTCCATAGATGGAAGTCCAGCGGTGCGGCGCGCGTATGGATCACTGGCAGGGCCGCGCGGCGCGTGCCGGTGGTGTGTGGCTTGGCGTGCGGGGTGACGTTCGGGCTGGCGCGCAGCCAGCGGACGACTTCCGCAACCATGTCGAATTCGCCGCGGATCGGCCAGTAGAATCCGATGCAGCAGGCGTCGAGCGTCGCCAGCAGGTCTGCCAGGGACTGTGCCAGTGCCGCATCGTGCGCGGCGCGGCGGTCACCCGCCGGACGGCGCGCCAGCAGCGTCCGCCGCAACTCGGCCCGCGCAGGCGCGGCACCGCTCTCGTGTGATAATGAACTCAACTCGGACACCATGACAGGAATCAACATGCGCCAGGCAGTATATCGTGTCGTCGCGACCACTTTACTCGGACTGGCCTGCGTCGCTGGCGTGGCCTCGGCCCAGCCTGTGTCCACGCAGGACGAGCAGTTTGCCCAGCTGCGCGACGCCGCCCGCAAGAACGATGTGACGCGTGCGTGGAGCCTGGCGGCGCAGCTCGGCAGTTACGAGATTCCCTCCTATATCGAGTATTACCGCATCAAGCCGCAGATGTTCGACAGCAGCGGGCTGGCGCGCCTCGATGCGCCGGTCGACCAGATCCGCAGCTTCCTCGAACGCTATCGCGGCGACGCGATTGCCGACCGGCTGCGCAATGACTGGCTGCTGGTGCTCGGCAAGCAGCGCGACTGGGCCAACTTCGATGTGGAGTATCCGCAGTTCGCGCTCAAGGACGATCCGCAGGTCGAGTGCTATGCCCTGCTCTCCGCCGCGCAGAAAGGCCAGAAAGTGGCCGATGCGGCGCGCCGTACGCTGGTCGTGCCGAAGAGCTACGGTGAAGGCTGCGTCGATCTGATCGGCTACCTCGCGCAGGGCGGGCAGTTCAGCCGGGCCGATGTCGCGTTCCAGGCACGCCAGGCGCTGGAGCAGAATTTCACCACGCTGGCGGGCCGCATTGCCGCGACCACGAACGGCGAGCGCGTGGATGGCGATACGCTGGCCACGGTGGTCAAGATGGCGCGCAACGATCCGTCGCAGGCTGCGGCGTACCTGCAGGCGTCCGGCGCTTCGCTGTCGCGTGAGGAACAGGGCGCGGGCTGGGGCGTGATCGCACAGTTCGCGGCCAAGAAGCTGATGCCCGAGGCCGCGCAGTGGTACCGCCGCCAGCTCGAACTGGGCGGCGACCGCTGGCTGTCGGACGAGAGCCAGGAATGGCGCGTGCGCGCGGCGCTGCGGGCCGGTGACTGGAAGCTGGTGCGCCAGTCGGTCGAAGCCATGCGCATGGGCTTGCGTGACGATCCGGCCTGGATCTACTGGTACGGCCGCGCGCTCAAGGCTGAGAAGCGCGATGCCGAGGCGCGCGAGCAGTTTGCGGCGATCGCGCAGCAGTACAACTTCTACGGCCAGCTGGCGCTGGAAGAGCTGGGCCAGCGCATTACCGTGCCACCGCGCACCACGGTCAGCGATGCTGAGGTCGAACAGATGCGTGGCCGCAAAGGTTTTGCCCGCGCAGCGAAGTTTTATGCGATGGACATGCGCTTCGAAGGCAACCGCGAATGGAACTGGGAACTGCGCGGCATGACGGATCGCCAGCTGCTGGCTGCTGCCGAGTATGCGCGCCGCATCGAGCTGCTCGACCGCACAGTCAATTCGGCTGACCGCACGCGCGACGAGCATGATTTCTCCCTGCGCTTCATCATGCCGTACCGCGACATCATGCGCCGCGCCACCGACCAGCTGGGCCTCGATATGGCGTGGACCTACGGCCTCATCCGCCAGGAATCGCGTTTCATCATGAATGCCCGCTCGCACGTCGGCGCCTCGGGCCTGATGCAGGTGATGCCTGCGACGGCGCGCTACGTGGCCCGCCGCATCGGCCTCAGCGATTTCCATCCGCGCCAGATGGACGATCCCACCGTCAACATCCAGCTGGGCACCAACTACCTGAACATGGTGCTGAACGACCTCGACGGTTCATGGACCATGGCCTCTGCCGCCTACAACGCCGGTCCGGGTCGGCCCAAGAACTGGCGCAGCTCGCTGAACCGCACGGTGGAAGGCGCGATCTTCGCCGAGACCATTCCGTTCTCGGAAACGCGCGGCTATGTGAAAAACGTACTGTCGAACGCGACCTATTACGCGGCCATCATCAGCGGCCAGCCGCAATCGCTGCGCACCCGCCTTGGCCAAGTGGCGCCGAGCCAGGCGGTAGCGACGAACCTGCCCTGAGGGAGGCGGCACTGCAGTCGTCGGCCCCGTCAATGGGGCCGCGCTGTATGGCGGCGATGGTCGCTTGCCTGGACGCCAGCGTTCCGGCGTGGATGTGCCGGTCATTTTTTTCCAGGCTGCGCAACGGTTTTTCCCGGCTCGTGTCGTGACATGCGCCGGTGAGTCTACACTCGAACGGTGGCCACGCACACCGCTTGGACGGCGTGACAGAACCTACGGAGATTGCCATGCTGGTATCGAACGTTCTCGTGATCGGCGGCTCCGGCTTTATCGGAAGCCATGTCCTGGCCCGCCTTGCCACCCTCGCGGCGACGCCGGGCGAACGCCTGCCCGAACCTGTCACGCGTGCCGCGTGGGTGCCGGGCGCTCTGCCGGACCGTGCGCCGGGGCGCATCGTCGCGGCCACGCGCGATCTGCGCGGCGCGCGCCATCTACTGCCCTTGCCTGGGGTAGAGGTAGTCGAGGCGGATGTCCACGATGATGCAACGCTCGATCGTCTGCTCGCCGCGCTTGGCGAGGATGCCACCGTCATCAATCTGGCGGGCATTCTTCATGATCGGCGCGGCAAGCCGTATGGCCCCGGTTTCGCCAAGGTCCACGTGGCCCTGCCGCGCCGCTTGGTCGCGGCATGTGCGCGCCACGGCGTGCGCCGGTTGCTGCATATGAGCGCGCTGGGCGCCGAAAGCGCCGGCCCGTCGATGTACCTGCGCAGCAAAGGCGACGGCGAAGCGGCCGTGACCATGAGCATGCTCGACTGGACGGTATTCCGTCCGTCCGTGGTGTTCGGTCCGGGCGACAGTTTCCTCAATCTGTTCGCACGTATGCAGCGGCTCGCGCCGTTCGTGCCCTTGGCATGCGCCGGCGCGCGCTTTCAGCCAATTGCCGTCGAAGATGTGGCGCAGGCCATTGTCAACGCCTTTGGCAATGCCGAGACCATTCATCAGTGCTATGACCTCGGCGGACCACAGGTCTACACGCTTGAGGAGCTGGTGCGTCTGGCCGGACAGGCGGCAGGACATCCGCGTCCGATCATACGCCTGCCCGCAGCCCTGGGCCGGTTACAGGCCATGATGCTCGAGCATGCGCCCGGCGGTCCGCTCATGTCGCGCGACAACCTTGACTCGATGCGTGTCGAGAATGTACTGCAAGGTCCGGTGTCGCCGGTGCTGGGGATCACGCCGCGGCATCTGGAATCCGGGCTGGCGGAGATGCTCGGGCGCCGGGACCGCAGCGCTCGTCTTGACCGCTGGCGCATGCGCAGTTAAAGGACCGCCATTTGTTGTTCTAAGTGATGGCTGATAGAATGAATTTCCTCCGGGGTGGCCCGGATCTTTGGGAATCGTCGATGAAACTGGTGATGGGTAACAAGAATTATTCCTCGTGGTCGCTGCGTCCGTGGCTGGCCATGAGCCATGCGGGCATTGCATTCGAAGAGGAGCCCGTGCGCCTCTTCACGCCGGAGTTTGCGCCGCATGTGGCGAAGTACTCGAAGGCGCGCCATGTGCCGATCCTGCTCGACGGTGATCTGAAGATCTGGGACTCATTGGCGATCTGCGAGTATCTGGCCGAAAAATTCCCGGAAAAGAACCTGTGGCCGAAAGATGTGGCCAAGCGTGCCGAAGCCCGTTCGGTGGTCGCCGAAATGCACTCCGGTTTCAGCCCGCTGCGCGTCAACCTGCCGATGAACATCCGTGCTTCGCTGCCGACGACGCGCTGGACGCATGTCGTGCAGCGCGACATCGACCGCGTCATTGAAATCTGGACTGGCCTGCGCGAGCGTCATGCGGCCGAGGGCCCCTTCCTGTTTGGCGAGTTCAGCATTGCCGATGCGTTCTATGCCCCGGTGGTGACGCGCTTCCACACGTACCAGGTCAAGCTGCCGGCGCTGGCGCAGGCCTATGCGGACCACATCCGCAACCTGCCGGCCATGCAGAAGTGGATTGCCGGCGCCAACACCGAGCGCGACTTCCTGGTCTCGCAGGAGCCGTACCGCCACGTGCCGGATTTTGCTGATCCGATCATGGTGACCGGAGGCCACTGAGCCCATGCAGATCTATGCCGTCGGCGGTGCCATCCGCGACCGTCTGTTGGGTTTGCCGGTAAAAGACCGCGACTATGTCGTGGTTGGCGGTACGCCGGAACAGATGGCCGCGCTCGGTTACAGGCCGGTCGGCAAGGATTTTCCGGTATTCCTGCACCCGCAGACGCAAGAGGAATACGCGCTGGCCCGCACCGAGCGCAAGACGGCTGCAGGCTACAAGGGTTTCGCCTTCTATTTCGCGCCCGATGTCACCCTCGAGGACGAACTGCAGCGACGCGATCTCACCGTCAACGCCATGGCCCAGGCCGTGGATGCGGATGGCACGCTGTCCGGCCCGGTGATTGATCCGTTCGGCGGGCAGCGCGATCTGGCAGCCCGCGTGTTCCGCCATGTGTCGGATGCCTTTGCCGAAGACCCGGTGCGCATCCTGCGCATCGCGCGTTTTGCCGCGCGCTTTGCCGACTTCACCGTCGCGCCTGAGACGCTCGCACGCATGTGCGAGATCGTGGCGGCCGGCGAGGTCGATGCGCTGGTGCCCGAGCGCGTGTGGCAGGAACTGGCGCGCGGCCTGATGGAAGCCGCGCCGGCCCGCATGTTCGAGGTACTGCGCGAGTGCGGTGCGCTGGCGCGCCTGCTGCCCGAGCTGGACCGCCTGTGGGGCGTGCCGCAGCGCGCCGATTACCATCCGGAAATCGATACCGGTGTGCACGTGATGATGGTGCTGGAGATGACCGCGCGCCTGCAGGCGCCGTTGCCGGTGCGCTTTGCCGCGCTGATGCACGATCTCGGCAAGGGCACCACGCCGCCCGATGCCTTGCCGCGCCACATCGGCCACGAGGGCCGCAGCGTGCATCTGCTGGAAGGCGTGTGCAAGCGCCTGCGTGTGCCCAACGACTGCCGCGATCTGGCGCGGGTGGTGGCGCAGGAGCATGGCAATATCCATCGCAGTGAGGAGTTCGGCGCGGCCGCGCTGCTGCGTTTGCTCGAGCGCTGCGATGCCTTGCGCAAGCCCGAGCGTTTCGCCCAGGTGATCCAGGCCTGCGAGGCTGATGCGCGTGGCCGGCTGGGGCATGAGGACGATGCCTATCCGCAAGGGCAGCGGCTGCTACGCGCGCTCGCTGTGGTGCACACGGTCGATGCCGGCGCGGTTGCGCGCCAGTGCGAGGCGGATCCGTCCGCCATCCGTGCGCGCGTGCACGATGCACGTGCCGCCGCGCTCGAAGAGGCTCTGCGTGCCGGAGCGCTTGAATGAGGCCGGCCTTGTGCCGGCATTGAAGGAATCACAGCAGATGCCGACCGATCTCCCGTCCGACATGCCCGATCCGACGGATGCTCCGGCATCCGCGGCAGGCGGTGCGTCCATGCCTGCGCCCGTAGCTGCCGCTCCAGCGGTATCGTACGATCCGAGTTGGGAGGCGTTGCGCTCCCGGCCTGGTTACCTGATCCGCCGCCTTAACCAGATCCACTATGCGATGTTCATCGAGGAGTGCACGGCTGAAGGCATCACGCCCGTGCAGTACGGCATCCTTACAGTGCTCGCTACGCAGCCAGGTCTGGATCAGACGGCCATCGGTTTCGAATTGGGGTTGGACCGTACCACCACGGCCGACGTGCTGCGCCGTCTCGAGGAGAGAGGCTATCTCGAGCGGCGCGTGAATCCGGCCGACCGTCGCTCGCGGCAGGCTTATATCACCGCCGAAGGTCAACGCCTCAAGGAGGCGCTGCATGCCGGCATGCAGCGCTCGCAGGACCGCTTTCTGGCCCCCCTGTCAGCCGAAGACCGGGCGCGCTTCATGACGTTACTGACCACGCTGGTGGAGTGCAATAACCAGTACGGACGTGCTGCCGCACGCGTGTGAGTACAGCGGGTCAGAGCAGCTTGCCGATCAGCACTGCGACCAGCGAGAGCAGGATGGTGGAGGCAAACGGCAGCATGAACTCGCGCCCGAACAAGCGGAAATTGAGGTCGCCCGGCAGGCGTCCGAGGCCGAGTTTCTTCAGCCATGGCAGGGCCGATGACAGGATCATCACGGTCAGGAAGATGGTCAGGACCCAGCGCAGCATGCTCAATGTCGGTGGTGGTGGCGCGGCTCCGGCGATAGCCGGAGGCGAGGGCGAATCGAATGTGACAGCTTGGCGTGACGGTCGAGCGTGACGACCGGTGCAACAATCGGGCGCAGCCATCCACAATGAAGACCGCACACAATCCATGCGCACCGTCTCACGCATGATACGCGTTCAGCATGACGCATCAACTGTCCGCCAGCAAGCGATGCGCCCGGTCGCCGCGTGCGAAGCCGCTGAGCGCGTGGGTGTCGATATTGCGCGCCAGTGCGATGACCTTGAACAGCTCGCCCATCTCCGCTTCCGACAGCAGCCGCTGCGCCGCGTTGGAGGCCGGCAGGAAGGTTGTGGCATCGCGCGGGTCGAGTTCCATCAGTAGCTCCATCAGGCCGGCATTCATCAGGAAACGCGCCTGACTCGTGTAGCCGGCCAGCGTCAGGCCATGCGCCATGGCTTGCTGCGCAATCCCCGTGAAATTGACGTGCGCGGTGATGTCCTGCAGGCCCGGCAGAAAGAACGGATCGTCGTGTGCATGCTGGCGGTAGTGGCACATCAGCGTGCCGTGTTCGCGCTGCGCGTGGTAGTACTCCGCCGCCGGAAAGCCATAGTCGAACAGCAGCACCAGGCCGCGTGCCAGACGTTCCGCCACGCTGGCGATAAAGGCTTCGCCGGCTTCATGTGTCTCGGTCTGCAGGTCGTGCGTGCCGGGCACCTGCGCCAGCACGGCGGGCACATCCACCGGCGTGCTGAAGGCATCCGGTGCCGGTTGCCAGGCAAAGCCAGCGTCGGTACGCCGCACGCCCTGCTCGCGCCACAGTCCATTGCGGCGCGCCCAGACGCGGACCGGCATGGCATCGAGCACCTCGTTGCCGAGCACGATCCCTTCGATATGGTCCGGCAGGGCATCGAGCCACACGACCTGTCCAACATGTCCCGCCAGCCTGGCCTGCTGACGCGCACGCAGTTCACCCGACAGTTCGACGATGGCATATTCCCGGCATGGCACGCCGAGCACTGCCAGTTCGCCGAGAATCTGCGCCGCGAGCCGGCCGGTGCCCGCGCCGAATTCGACGATACGGTCGAGGCCGTGTTCTTCCATCACTTCCGCCAGCTGGCGGGCTACCGTGCGCCCGAACAGCGGCGACAGTTCTGGTGCGGTGATGAAGTCACCGCCATCCGCCACGCTGCGTCCGAACTTGGCCGCGCCGCCGCTGTAGTAGCCCAGCCCGGGCGCGTACAGCGCCAGCTCCATGAAGCGCGGGAACGGCAGCCAGCCACCGGCGGCATCGAGTGCGGCGCCAATATGTGATGTCAGGGCGACGGACTGCGCCAGCGCGTCAGGCGGGGGAAGCGGTAAACTAGCTGTTTTCTGCATCCTGCGATTGTAACAATGCCCAACCCGTCTTCTTCTGTCTCTGCGAGTAAAGCTGCTGACGCTGCATCAGCCCGTGGCGTGGCGCTGGTCACTGGTGCCGCCCGGCGGCTCGGCCGTGTCATTGCCCTGTCGCTGGCCCGGCGCGGCTGGGACGTGGCGGTGCATTGCCATCGTTCGCTGGCCGAGGCCGAGGCCGTGGCTGCCGAGATTGCCGCGCTGGGCCGCCGTAGCGCCGTGCTGCAGGCCGATCTGGCCGACGAGGCGGCGACCGCGCAGTTGATCGCGCGTTGCCGCGACGCGCTGGGTCTGCCGACCTGTCTGGTCAACAACGCCTCGCTGTTCCAGTACGATGTGGCGCAGAGCTTTGGCTATGCTTCGCTCGACACGCATATGCGCACCAATGTCGCGGCGCCGCTGACGCTGTCGCGCGCGCTGTACCGTGCGCTGGAGGCTGAGGGCGGTAAGGACGCAGCGCAGCACGGCGTGGTCATCAATCTGCTCGACCAGAAGCTCAGTAATCTGAATCCCGACTTTCTGTCTTACACGCTCTCGAAAGCCGCGCTGCAGACCGCGACCGTGCTGCTGGCACAGGCATTTGCGGCGCGCCTGCGCGTGGTCGGGCTGGCGCCGGGCATCACGCTGGTCTCCGGGACGCAGAGCGACGCGAGCTTCGCGGCCGCGCACCGCATGACGCCGCTGGGCCGTTCGTCGACTCCGGAAGATATTGCCGGCGCGGTCTGCTACCTGGCCGAGGCCGATGCGATCACCGGCACGACACTGTATGTGGATGGCGGGCAGCATCTGATGCCGCTCGACCGTGACGTGATGTTCCTGACCGAATGAACGATTTGCCGGCATGGTCTGCCGGTCCCTTACACGCTCTAGGAAGTGAAATGTTTCCAGCCCTGTCCCACGCGCCGCTGGCGCAGTGCCGCCGCCTGTTCCTGCGCAACTTCGAAGTCATGATCAATATTGGTGTGCATGAGTTCGAGAAGAAGGGCGAACAGCGCGTGCTGGTCAATATCGATCTGTTCGTGCCACTGGAGCAGACCACCCCGCAGCACGACCGCCTGGAAGAAGTGGTCGACTACGATTTCATGCGCGAGACCGTGGTGCAGCGTATGGCGGGAGGCCATGTGCATCTGCAGGAAACCTTGTGTGATGACGTCGCGCGCACGCTGCTGGCCCATCCCAAGGTGCTGGCGGTACGCGTCTCGACGGAAAAGCCTGACGTCTACCCGGACTGTGAATCCGTCGGCGTCGAAGTCTTTCATATCAAGGAAGCCTGACATGAGTGTGGTCATTCTCCCGTCGACAGACATGGCTGGTGATCCCGCTGCCGCGCGAGCGGCGTCGCAGGGCGGCCGCTCGAACCGTGAAGACAAGGCCGCGTTCGAAGCCCGCAAGCTGGAAAAACGCCTGTGCCGGCTGACCGGTCAGGCGATCGGCGACTACAACATGATTGAGCCGGGCGACCGCGTCATGGTCTGCATGTCGGGCGGCAAAGATTCGTACGCCATGCTCGACATCCTGCTCAAGCTGCGCGCGCGTGCGCCGGTGGATTTCGACATCATTGCCGTCAACCTTGACCAGAAGCAGCCCGGTTTTCCCGAGCATGTGCTGCCGGACTACCTGACGGCGCTCGGCGTGCCGTTCCATATCGAGAATCAGGACACCTATTCCATCGTCCAGCGTGTGGTGCCCGAGGGCAAGACCACCTGCTCACTGTGCTCGCGCCTGCGCCGTGGCATTCTCTACCGTGTGGCGGGCGAGCTCGGCGCGACCAAGATCGCGCTTGGCCACCACCGCGACGACATCCTCGAAACGCTGTTCCTGAACATGTTCTACGGCGGCAAACTCAAGGGCATGCCTCCCAAGTTGCAGTCGGACGATGGCCGGAACGTTGTCATCCGCCCGCTGGCCTACGTGCGCGAGCGCGACCTGGAGCGCTATGCCGAGGTCAAAGCTTTTCCGATCATTCCGTGCAATCTGTGCGGCAGCCAGCCGAACCTCAAGCGCGCGGAAATGAAGGCGCTGATCCGTGAGTGGGAGAAGAAATTCCCGGGGCGTATCGAGTCGATGTTCAATGCGCTGGCCAATGTCGTGCCGTCGCACCTGATGGATCGCAACCTGCATCCGTTCGCCACGCTGCGCGCCGATGGCGCGCCGCTGGCTGATGGCGATATCGCGTTTGATGAAGCGCCGTGTGATGACACGGCGACCGCCGGCGTCCAGACCATCCGCTTCGCCGGACTCGACGACGACTGAGCCTGGTCCAGGCGGTATGTTCCGCCGCACGCGCGAATGCCGTCTAGCTCCGCCGCATCAGCGCATGCGCATCGTCGAGCCAGCCCTGCAGCCGCGCCACGGCATGCTGGCGCTGGGCCGGTGTGGCGAGGTTGGCGATCTGTACCGCCACCGTGATGCCAGCGTCCTCGTCGGCCTGATTGGCCTGCCTGGCTTGTTCGCGCCACGCGCTCTCGAACCGTTCCAGCCGGCGTACCACTTCCCCGCGCTCGGGCCGCTCGGCCGCGATGTCGCGTACCAGTGTGAGCCATGCCTGTTGCCGGCGCTCCCGCAGCGCCAAGCGGGCCGTGGTGGCGCGTACCACCGGCACCACCGCTGCCCGGATCTGCCGCTCCTGCTCGGCGGTGAAGTCGCCATAGATCAGTTCGGCATAGCGCATCACCTTTTTCATGCGCGCGTCGATGCGCTCGTCCTCGCTGGCCATCAGGAAGGTTCGCCGATACTTGGTATTGTCGCTGGCCATCCGCTCCGACATGTGCCGGATCTGTGCCGGGGTGAGCGTCAGCAGCAACGTCGCCGTGTCCGGTAACGCCTGGCGAAATGCCAGGTGGCCGAGGCGCTGTGCTTCCTGCTGATAGTGACGCACAGTCTGCGGTGCGACCGGCTGCTGGACCTGGTTCCGAGCCTGCTCCAGGAGCGTGGCGATGGCCGGCAGTTGCTCACGGCGGTGCCAGCGGAAGAATGCCGCAATGGCACTGCGGACCTGTGGTGTTTGTTCACTTTGCAGGTCCACATACCGGTCTAGCCACCAGTAGGCAAGATGATCGCCTTGCTCGTAAGAGGTCTTGAGTGCGCTGCACGCGCTGAGTGCGACCAGTGTCACGAGCGCGGCACTCACCGCGCACGGTCTCCTCAGGCACGACAGGATGTGGCGTAAACGCCGCGAAAGCAGTCTGGCAGGCCCGTCGGCGAGGCGTCTGGCGAGGGTAGCCATGCTAGAATTTTCCCCGTTGCCAGTCCTGCCTGCCAGCCCCGATCCCGCGACGTGGCGCGTTTTCCAGTCATTGTGTCGTGTGTTCCCTATCCATTCGGCCTGGCGCACTTGAGGAACCTCCTTCGTGAACATTGTCATTCTTGCTGCGGGCATGGGCAAACGCATGCACTCAGCCCTGCCCAAGGTATTGCATCCGCTGGCCGGCAAGCCGCTGCTGGCGCATGTCATCGATACCGCCCGTGCGCTCGAGCCCGCTGCCCTGGCCGTGGTTGTGGGCCATGGCGCCGACCAGGTACGCACGACTGTCGGCGGTGCCGATATTGCCTTTGCCGAGCAAGCTCAGCAGCTTGGCACCGGCCATGCAGTGATGCAGGCCTTGCCCCTGCTCGATGACGCGGTACCGACGCTGGTGCTGTATGGGGATGTTCCGCTTACCACCGCGGCGACACTGCAGCGTCTGCTGACCAGCGCTGGTCACGATCGCCTGGGCATCCTCACAGTAGAGATGGATGACCCTACTGGTTATGGCCGTATCGTGCGCGACGCCGCCGGTCGTATTGCCCGTATCGTCGAACAGAAGGATGCCACCGAGACCCAGCGGCAGATCCGCGAGATCAACACCGGCATCATGGTATGTCCGACCGCGCAACTGCGGAAATGGTTGCAGGCGCTGCGCAACGACAATGCACAGGGCGAGTACTACCTGACCGATATCGTGGAACAGGCCGCTGCCGAGCATGTCGAGATCGTTTCGGCGCATCCTGATCAGTTGTGCGAGACCCTCGGCGTCAACAGCAAGACCCAGCTGGCCGAACTCGAGCGGACCCATCAGCAGAACCTTGCCGCGCGCTTGCTGGAGAGCGGCGTGACGCTGCTCGATCCGGCACGCCTCGACATTCGCGGACACCTGGCCTGCGGGCGCGACGTGGTCATCGATGTCAACTGCATCTTCGAAGGCCATGTGGCCATCGGCGATGGCGCGCGTATCGGTGCCAACTGCGTGATCCGCGATGCCGTCATCGGTGCGGGAGCACATGTCTTGCCGTTCTGCCATATCGACCAGGCCACCGTCGGCGCGGACAGCCGCATCGGCCCATATGCACGCCTGCGCCCGGGCACCACGCTTGGCGAAGATGTGCATGTCGGCAATTTCGTCGAGGTCAAGAACAGTCAGATCGCGGCGCACTCCAAGGCCAACCACCTGGCCTATGTCGGCGATGCCACGGTGGGCGAGCGCGTCAATATCGGCGCGGGCACCATCACCTGCAACTACGATGGCGCGAACAAGTTCCGCACCATCATCGAGGACGATGCCTTCATTGGCTCCGATACCCAGCTGGTGGCGCCGGTCACGGTGGGGCGTGGCGCCACGCTCGGCGCTGGCACCACGCTGACCAAGAATGCGCCGCCCGACCGGCTGACCGTATCGCGTGCCCGCCAGGTGACCATCGAGAGTTGGACCCGGCCGGTCAAGAAGCCCAAGTAAGCAGAATCACAAGAACCCGCGGCGCCGTGCGCGCCGCGCAATGCAGGTCTGCGTCCCGGCGTCGGGGCGCTCCATGGAGTAGCGATTATGTGCGGCATCGTTGGTGCAGTTTCCCATCGTAATATTGTTCCCGTCCTGGTCGAGGGCCTGCGCCGGCTCGAGTATCGCGGCTACGATTCCTGCGGCGTGGCCGTGGCGCATGCGGGCGAGCTGGTGCGCGCACGGACGGTGGCGCGGGTGGCTGACCTCGACGCGCAGATCCAGGGCAGCGGCCTGTCCGGTTCCACCGGCATTGCCCACACGCGCTGGGCCACCCATGGCAAGCCGGACACGGTGAACGCCCATCCGCACTTCTCCGGCGAAACCATTGCCCTGGTGCACAACGGCATCATCGAAAACTACGAAACGCTACGCGAGGAACTGCGTGCGGTCGGCTACGGGTTCGAGTCGCAGACCGATACCGAGGTCGTCGCCCACCTCGTGCACCAGGCCTACACTTATCCGAGCAGCAAGACGCGTGGCAACCTGTTCGCCTCGGTGCGTGCTGTGGTCAAGCGCCTGCACGGCGCCTATGCCATCGCCGTATTCGCCAAGGACCAGCCCGAGCGTGTGGTCGGCGCGCGCGCCGGTTCACCGCTGGTGGTGGCGCTGGGGCAAGACGAAGCCTTTCTCGCTTCGGATGCTCTGGCTGTGGCGGGCACCACCAACCGCATCATCTACCTGGAGGAAGGCGATGTGGTCGAACTCACGCGCGAGGGCTGCACGATCGTCGATGTTAACGACGCGCCGGTCGAACGCGAGGTGCGCGAGGTCGAATCCCATGCCGCCGCGGTCGAGCTCGGTCCGTTCCGCCACTTCATGCAGAAGGAAATCTTCGAGCAGCCGCGCGCGTTGGGCGACACGGTCGATGGCATCGACAGCTTCGAACCGGCCCTGTTCGGCGAGCGCGCCGCATCGGTGTTCAAGGAGATCGACAGCATCCTGATCCTGGCCTGCGGCACCAGCTATTACTCGGGCTGCACCGCCAAGTACTGGCTCGAAGCCATCGCACGGATTCCCACCCAGGTGGAAGTGGCCAGCGAATACCGCTATCGCACTACCGTGCCCAATCCGCGCGCGCTGGTCCTGGTGATCTCGCAGTCGGGCGAAACCGCCGATACGCTGGCGGCGCTGCGCCACGCACAGAGCCTCGGCCACAAGCACACGCTCGCGGTGTGCAACGTCGGTACCAGCGCCATGGTGCGCGAGACCGAACTGTGCATGCTGACGCGTGCCGGCACGGAAATCGGCGTGGCCTCGACCAAGGCGTTCACCACGCAACTTGCGGCGCTGTATATCCTGACCATGACGCTGGCCAAGCAGCGCGGCTTCCTGACTGCGGACGAGGAAGCCAAGGGCATTGCCCAGCTGCGCCACGTGCCGTCGGCCCTGCACGCCGTGCTGGCGCTGGAGCCGCAGATCATCGCGTGGTCGGAGGAATTCGCCCGCAAGGAGAACGCGCTGTTCCTCGGCCGCGGCATGCACTATCCGATTGCCCTCGAAGGTGCGCTCAAGCTCAAGGAAATTTCCTATATCCACGCCGAAGCCTATCCGGCCGGTGAACTCAAGCATGGTCCGCTCGCGCTGGTTACCGACCAGATGCCGGTGGTGACCGTGGCCCCGAACGACGCCTTGCTGGAAAAGCTCAAGTCAAACATCCAGGAAGTGCGCGCACGCGGCGGCCAGCTCTATGTGTTTGCCGATGCCGACACGCAGATCCAGTCGTCCGAAGGGATTCATGTGATTCGTATGCCGGAGCACTACGGTGCGCTGTCACCGCTGTTGCACGTGGTGCCATTGCAATTGCTGGCGTATCACACGGCCTGCGCGCGTGGTACCGACGTGGACAAGCCACGTAATCTGGCGAAGTCGGTGACGGTGGAGTGATCCACTGTCCGTGCAGCATTCGCACGGACTGCCCCGCCTCAAAGAAAAAGCCGCCCCAGCATCGGGGCGGCTTTTTTTCATGTCCGCCAGCCTGACGCTAACGCTTCGCGGCGGACGCGGTAGGACAATCCTTCATGCAGCGGGGATTCTTCGCGTCCGGTCGGTCGTCGACATAGAAGCCGTTGCGGTTCGGCATCTTCACCGCCGTCAGCGACTTGGCATCGACCGTTGCGTCTGCCGGCAATAGCCCGTTGGCATGCAGGACGTAGCCAGTGACGCTGTACACGTCTTCATTGCTGAGCGACTGTGGCGCCTGGAACGGCATGGAGCGCCGGATGTAGTCGAACAGCGTCGTTGCATATGGCCAGTAGCTGCCAACGGTCTTGACTGGCTTGTCGCTCTTCAGGCTGTCCTTGCCGCCGACTAGCGCCGGACCGAGACCGCCTTCGAGTTTCGCGCCATGGCAGGCGACGCATTGCGCCTGGTAGACCTTTTCACCCAGGGCGACCGTACCCTTGCCGGGTGGCAGGCCCTTGCCATCGGGAAACACGTCGATATTCCAGCCGGCGAGTTCCTTGTCGGTGACGATGCGTCCGAGGCTTGGATCGGCCGCACCGGCTGTGAGCGGAATCGCGGCGCAGGCCAGGATCGCACCTGCGAGCCATTGTTTCGGGTTACGCGCGTCCATTGGTCACCTCCCCGCTGGCAGCCACTTTCCACGGCTGGATGGCGTTGTTGTGATAGAACGAGAACTTGCCGCGTGCCTGGATCAGCTGCTCGATCGTCGGCTGCACATAGCCCGTTTCATCCATGGCCCGGCTCATCAGCATCAGTTCCTGGCCGCGCCATTCGAACGGTGCGCGGAACGACGTCAGCGCCTTGCTCAGGACCGGGGCATCGAGGACGGCGGCCTTCCACGTCTTGCCGCCGTCGATCGACACGTCGACCCCCGTGATCTTGCCGCGCCCACTCCAGGCGATGCCGCGGATCTCGTGGATCCCCTGGCGCGTCAGCTTGTGCGTGCCGGAAGGCGAGGTGATCAGCGACTTGCACTCCATCACGAAGGAGAACTGGCGGGCGCGCCCGTCCGCCATCAGGTCGGTGTACTTCGCCGTTTCCTCGCGTGTGTGGCCCGGCTGATCGGTGACGTGCAGCCGTCGCAGCCACTTGATGCTCATATTGCCCTCGAAGCCCGGTACGAACAGGCGCAGCGGATACCCCTGCTCGGGGCGCAGGCGCTCGCCGTTTTGGCTGTAGGCCAGCAAGACGTCGTCGAGACATTTCTCGATCGGGATGCTGCGTGTCATGGCTGCGCCATCGGCCCCTTCGGCCACGATCCACTTGGCGCTGCGCTTCAGGCCGACATGCTCGAGCACCGTGCGGAGTGGAACACCAGTCCACGATGCACCACTTACCAGGCCGGCGACTTCCGCCGCGGTCTTGCCGTACGGAGGCAGGAACGAGGGATTGCCGGAACACTCCATGAAATAGATGCGGGAGATGCTAGGGAACTGGCGGATCTCCTCCATGGTGAAGATCATGGCCTTGTCCGTCAGGCCGTGGATCATCAGACGGTGCTGCGTCGGGTCGACGGTCGGTACACCGGCATGGTGCCGCTCGTAGTGCAGGCCGTTGGGTGTGATGATGCCGTCCAGCTCCTGCAACGGAGTCGTGCTGTAGGCCGACATCGGCTCCTTGAGACCCGGATACATCGAGCGGACGGCCTTGGTCTCGAACTTCGAAGGCGTGCCATAGGGAACCGCGGTCGGTCCGCCCAGGGAGCGCGTCCACTCCGGCACGTTGGGCGGCAGGTTGCCGGCGGCCGCGGCGGGGGCCGGGGCGCTGGCCTGGGCCGATGCCAGTTCCGAGG
>DATLHT010000504.1:0-2902 GCA_035539795.1 Burkholderiaceae bacterium | reverse complement strand
CGATACGGCAGCAGTCATGGAAGGCCTGCAGGGCCTCCTCATCGTCGATGCAGACATACTCGGCGCGCTTGCTGTCCTTGAGCCATGCATGCTCCGGGCCGACGCCGGGGTAGTCGAGGCCGGCGGAGACCGAATGCGTCTCGATCACCTGGCCGTTCTCGTCCTGCAGCAGATAGGTACGGTTGCCGTGCAGCACGCCGGGCGAGCCCATCGTGAGCGAGGCGGAGTGGCGACCGGTGTTGAGCCCGTCACCAGCTGCTTCGACGCCGATCAGGCGCACGTCGGGCAGATCGATATACGGATGGAAAATGCCCATTGCGTTCGAACCGCCACCGACGCAGGCGATCACCGCTTCGGGCTGACGGCCAGCCAGTTCAGGCATCTGCTCCTTGCATTCCTCGCCGATCACGCACTGGAAGTCGCACACCATCATCGGATACGGATGCGGACCGGCCACGGTACCGATGATGTAGAACGTGTTCTCGACGTTCGTCACCCAGTCGCGCATCGCTTCGTTAAGCGCGTCCTTGAGGGTCTTCGAGCCCGACTCCACCGGCACCACTTTGGCGCCCAGCAAGTTCATGCGGTACACGTTCTGGGCCTGGCGGCGCACGTCCTCGGCACCCATGTAGACCACGCATTCCATGCCGTAGCGGGCAGCAATCGTGGCCGTGGCCACGCCGTGCTGGCCGGCGCCGGTTTCAGCGATGACGCGCGGCTTGCCCATGCGGCGTGCCAGCATGGCCTGGCCGATGACGTTGTTGATCTTGTGCGCGCCGGTGTGGTTCAGGTCTTCGCGCTTCAGATAGATCTGGGCGCCGCCGAGTTCGCGGCTCCAGCGTTCGGCGTGATAGACCGGCGACGGCCGGCCGACGAAGTGCTTGAGTTCGCGGTGGAATTCGGCGAGGAATTCCGGATCGTGTTGATACTTGGCATAGGCGTCGCGCAATTCATCCAGCGCGCTCACCAGCGTTTCAGACACGAAACTGCCGCCATAGGGGCCGAAATGGCCACGGGTATCGGGCAAATCGTACATGAGGGTCTCTTTTGCAGAGCCGGCACGCGCGGGGCATGCTGGCAGGTTCAGCCGGTGCGGAAATGCGCAACCCGCCAGTCAGGCGATTGCAGCATCCGCGGCGCGCACCGCCTGCACAAAGGCAGTGATACGCGCATGATCTTTGATCCCTTTGGACGACTCCACGCCGCTGCTCACATCCACGGCACAGGGTCGCACGCGTTCAATCGCGCCAGCGACGTTTTGCGCGTTCAACCCACCACTCAAAACGAGCCGAGGAACGACGCGTTGGGCGGGCGCAAGATGAGAAGGATCCAGCCATGGCTGTGGAATCAGTGTCCAGTCGAAAACGTGGCCGCCTCCGCCATAGCCCTCGACAAAGGCGTCGAGCAGCAATGCGGTCGCGGCGTCATAGTTCTTGGCGAATTCTACCAAATCGAGGCCCGGCCGGACACCGGCGGCACGCATGAATGGCAGGCGGGCAGCGTGCGCTACCTGCCGGCAGTGCTCTGGAGTCTCGTCCCCATGGAACTGGAGTAACGCCAACGGCACTTCCGAGACAGTCTGCAGCACTGTCGCCTCGGTGGCGTTGACGAACAGCCCGACCGCCGAGACAAATGGCGGCAGTTCCCGTGCCAGGCGCGCAGCCTGAGCTGGCGTCACATGGCGGGGACTGCCCGGATAGAACACGAAGCCCACGGCATCGGCGCCGGCCTCGACCGCCGCCACCACGTCCGCCTCGCGTGTCAGGCCGCAGATTTTGATGCGGGTGCGGGACATGCGTCGAACACTCCATAGAACAGGCTGGCTGCCAGATCGGGCTCTGGCAGGACGAAGGCTTCAGGATACCCCACCCGGGCAAGGTAGAGCCCGTCCGGCATGAATGTCGGTGCAGCCACGGTGCGGTCGCGGCCCTCGAGCAGTTCAAGCATCCAGTCCGGTGAAGCGCGACCTCGACCAATGGCGACCAGGCAACCCATGAGATTGCGCACCATATGGTGCAAGAAAGCGCTGGCGCGAAACCGCAGGAACACCCACTGGCCGCGCGGTACGATCGTCACGTCGTAGCAGGTCTTGACCGGGGATTTCGCCTGGCAGTCCGCCGCGCGGAACGCGGAAAAGTCATGCTCGCCGAGCAGATGGCGAGCAGCCTCGACCATGGCGGCGCAATCGAGCATCACGCCCGGCGGCAGCATCTGATAGCCGGCCCGTCCGTGCAGCAACGGCACGCGCGTGGGCCCGGTGTAGAGCGCGTAGTAGTACATCCGCTCGGTGGCGGCGAACCGCGCGTGAAAGTCGTCGGTCACCGGCGTCGCCCACTGCACGGCAATGGATGGTGGCAGAAAGGCATTGACGCCGCGTACCCAGGAGAATGGCTCACGGGTCAGTTCGGTATCGAGATGCACCACCTGCCCCAGGGCATGCACGCCGGTATCGGTCCGGCCCGCCACGGTAACAGCCACCGGCATGCCGGCAAACTGCTGCAGCGCGGCTTCGAGTGTGTCCTGCACGGTGTTGCGATGGGGCTGGGATTGCCAGCCGCTAAAGCTGGCGCCGTCGTACTGGATGCCGAGTGCGATGCGTGTCATGGCACGGAGTATAAGGGCAAAAACACAATGCGCCGGGCACCCCAAGGGTGCCCGGCGCATTGCGGGCGTCAGACCCGTTCTCAGCCAAGCTGGGCGAGCAATGCCTCGGCTTCGGCGCGCAAGGCGCCATCGGCGTGCCCGATCACTTCTTGCAGCAGTTCGCGGGCACCGTCCTTGTCGCCGATTTCGACATAGGCCTTGGCCAGATCGAACTTGATATGCAATTCCTGCGCCCCTTCGGCTCCACCGTCACTGGGCAAAGTCAACGGCCCCAGGGATTCCTCCGTCATGCGGACGG
>DATLHT010000503.1:0-9087 GCA_035539795.1 Burkholderiaceae bacterium | reverse complement strand
GCGCGACCCTCACGTATGACACGCCTGCCAATGAAAAGTGCACAGTCACGATCGTCGGCACGGACGAGGTGGATCTGGAGCGTGGACATGTCAGCTGGATCTCACCGATTGCGCGGGCGCTGATCAAGGCTCGCGAAGGCGATACGGTGACCCTGCACACACCTGCCGGTCCAGAGAATATCGACATCATCACCGTCACCTATCCGCAGCCTTCGTGAAACATCGCTCGACACCGACCAAGCAGACCAGACGAATCACGTCTGTCCGCAACGGACCAAACGCTCGCCTTACGCTAAGTATTTTTCCCCGTTGAGATGCGCCGAATGATTACTGCACCTGCTGCAGCGAGGCGCACGCCCAGTCATGTGCTCGGGCAGCGCCAAGGTCAGTGATCGTTGCGATCCCGTGCGATGCGGATGACATCCGGGTTGCGACGCAAGGCACGCATCACGTTGGCCAAATGCACGCGATCAGTCACCTGGATGATGAACTGCATGAACGATGCTTCCTGGCCCATTTCAGGTTCCATCGAAACATGCGCGACGTTGGCATCGGCGGCCGTAAGGTCAGCAGTCACACGTGCAAGGATACCCTTGACGTTGTGTACCATGACTTTGATCGATACATCGAAGACCCGCGATATGCGTGGCGCCCACATGACGTCGATCCAGTGATCGGGATCCTTGCTGTGCAGGCGCTTGGCAACTTTGCAATCCTGCACATGAATCTGCAGGCCTTCGCCTTTTCCAAGATAGCCGACGATGTCGTCACCGGGAATCGGCCGGCAGCATGGTGACAAGACCATGGACATGCCCTCGTCGCCAGTCACAGCGACCGCCGGAGAGTCCTCTGCCGCCAGACCGGTCGTGGTCAGTGCGGCCGCGCTGGCTTCGTGTCCAAGTTCGTGTAGCACGATTTCGATGCGGCGCGCGATCACGGCGGCGACACGACGGCCCAGCGCAAGATCGGCAAAGATGTCCTCGCGGGTCTTGTTGCCGGTCCATTGGATCATGTTGTCCCATACCGCCTGTGGCAGGGCCTGCAGATCGATGCCGAGCAGGCGCGCAGCCTGTTCAAGCAGGCGTTCGCCCAGCTGGATAGCCTCGTGCAGCTGCGTGGTCTTCAGATAGTGACGGATAGCGGCACGCGCCTTGCCGGTGCGTACGAATGAGAGCCAGGCAGGATTCGGCTTGGAGTATGGCGCGGTAGTGACTTCGATGATGTCGCCATTCTTCAGCTCGGTACGCAACGGCAGCAACTCGTTGTTGATCTTGACGGCCACGCACTGGTTACCGATATCACTGTGCACGGCATAGGCAAAATCCAGTGCCGTCGCGCCACGCGGCAAGTTGCGGATCTCACCCTTGGGTGTGAACACATAGACGGCATCCGGGAACAGGTCGATCTTGACGTGCTCGAGGAATTCCTGCGAATCGCCGGTCTGGCTCTGGATATCCAGCAGCGACTGCAGCCACTGGTGCGCGTGCTTCTGGACGTCCGTGAATTCTTCGTTCTGCTGCTTGTACATCCAGTGCGCTGCCACGCCGGCCTCGGCGATCTGGTGCATCTCGCGGGTGCGGATCTGGAACTCGACCGGCGTGCCGAAAGGGCCCACCAGCGTGGTGTGCAGCGACTGGTAGCCATTCACCTTGGGAATGGCGATGTAGTCCTTGAACTTGCCCGGCATCGGCTTGTACAACGAATGCAACGCACCGATCGCCATGTAGCACTGCATCTGCGTATCGACGACGACGCGGAAGCCATACACGTCAAGCACCTGCGAAAACGACAGCTGCTTCTCGTGCATCTTGTTGTAGATGCTGAAGACCGTTTTTTCGCGGCCACTCATTTCTGCGGGAATGCCGGCGTCGCGCAGCGCACGCTGCGCGGATTCGAGAATCCGGCTGACCACTTCGCGGCGGTTGCCGCGCGCGGCGCGAATGGCCTTGTCGAGCGTGGCATAGCGAAACGGCGAGCCAACCTTGAAGCTCAGTTCCTGCAGCTCGCGGTAGGTGGAGTTCAATCCAAGCCGGTGTGCGATGGGCGCGTAGATCTCCATCGTTTCCACCGCAATGCGGCGGCGCTTTTCCGACGGCACATGGTCGAGCGTGCGCATGTTGTGCGTGCGATCGGCCAGCTTCACGAGGATCACGCGCACATCGCGCGCCATGGCCAGCAGCATCTTGCGGAAGCTCTCGGCCTGGGCCTGTTCACGACTCTGGAATTCGAGCTTGTCCAGCTTGGTCAGGCCGTCGACCAGCTCGGCCACCTTGGGACCGAACTTTTCCGCGAGCTCCGCCTTGGTCACGCCCTGGTCTTCCATCACATCATGCAGCAGGGCGGCCATGATCGACTGTGCGTCGAGCATCCAGTCAGCGCACAGTTCCGCGACCGCAACGGGATGGGTGATGTAGGGCTCGCCGCTCTGGCGATACTGCCCCAGATGCGCTTCATCGGAAAAATGGAAGGCCTCGCGGACCAGCTTGATATCCGCAGGCTTGAGGTATTTAAGTTTTTCCGCGAGGGCGGCGATGGAAACGACCTGCTGGCGCGGCGGCGCAGCAGGTTGTGAAGTGGGGCCGAAAAGATGCCGGTAGGATTGCTCCAGCACCGCATCGATGAACAGGCTGTCAGGCTTTACGCCTGTATCGTCCTCGTCCTTCGCAGCGCTGGCCGGCACAACCAACGGTTCATCCCGGCGGGATACTGCACGGTGTTCCTTGGAAGGAACAGCCACGGCACGCTCGCCGACGATTTCCGCGCCGAGCGGATCCGGCAGGTTTGGCGCGCCGGTGCGGGGCGCCGCAGCCACAGGTGGCGTGGCGCCAGTGCCACGCGACGCCGCAGGCCGCTCCGCCGACACTGCCGCGGCCGTGTCGGCCTCGGCATGCCGGCTGGCGCGCTTGGCTTCAGGCATGGAGGGTGGCAGGCTGGACGACATCGCGACTTGACTCCTCAGCGCGGTACGCTATGCACACAGTCGCAGCAACGCCATCTGCCCGTTTGCCAATCAGTTCAACGGAACTTTCTTGAGCATTTCCACGCCGGTCAGGCCCGAGGCCACTTCACGCAGGGCGATGACGGTCGCCTTGTCGCGGTTTGCTTCCAGCTTGGGCGAGTGGCCGCCCTCGATCTGACGCGCACGGTACGTCGCAACGAGCGACAGCACAAAGCGGTTCGGGATCTGTTTCAGGCAGTCTTCGACTGTGATACGCGCCATAAATGATTTACCTCGGAAGAATTCCTAAACACAATATGTGCATTCTAGCAGCACCGCCGGGAAGCCTGCCGGAAAGGCCATTGCCGCCCTCCTGCGGTGCTGTGTGGCCACGCAATGCGCAACGCTCTGCGTGGCTCAATGAATACCGAGTTCGCTGAACAGCTGCATATGGCGTGCGCGCTGTGAATCTACACGCAGGCGCGTCGCCTCGACCACCCCGCGCAGCTGCTGGAGGGCGGTGTCGAAGACTTCGTTGATGATGACATAGTCTGCTTCCGGCGCATGTGCCATCTCACTGCCGGCCGCCAGGAGACGGCGCGTGATGACATTGTCGGCATCCTGTCCGCGCTTCTTGAGACGCTCCTCGAGCGCCGTCAGCGACGGTGGCAGGATGAAGATCTCGACCGCGTTGGCAAACTGCTGGTGCACCTGCTTGGCGCCCTGCCAGTCGATCTCCAGCAGCACATCGGTTCCGGCTGCCATCTGCTGCTCGATCCAGACGCGCGAGGTCGCATAGTAGTTGCCATGCACCTCGGCCCACTCCAGGAATTCCCCGCGGTCACGCGCCGCCATGAACTCGTCGACCGTGACGAAATGGTATTGCACGCCATCGGTCTCGCCGGGCCGCGGCGCGCGCGTGGTGTATGACACTGACAGGCGTATGTGTGCGTCCTGTGCCAGCAGCGCATTGACCAACGACGATTTGCCCGCACCGGATGGCGCAACCACCATGAAAAGGTTACCGGGATAGTGCAGCTCGGCTGCGGACGGATGAGTACCCTGCGACATTGTGCTTACTCCAGATTCTGTACCTGTTCGCGGACCTGTTCGATCAGCAGCTTGAGTTCCATCGAAGCATCTGCCAGTTCTTTGGCCGCCGCCTTCGAACCGAGTGTGTTGGCCTCGCGATTCAATTCCTGCGTCATGAAGTCGAGCCGCTTGCCGAGTTGCCCGCCCTTCTGCAGTAAATGACGCGTCTCCTGTAGATGCGCTTCGAGACGCGACAGTTCTTCAGCGATATCGATGCGGATGCCATAGACCGTCGCCTCCTGGCGGATGCGTTCGGCGACTTCCTCACGGCTCATGGCGGGCATGCCCTCGGGCGCCGCCAGGCCAAAGGCATCGCGCAGGCGTTCGGTCAACTTGTCCTGGTGCTGCTGGATCAGTTGGGGTACCAGCGGCGCCAACCGCGTCACGATTGCCAGCATGCCGTCCACGCGGTCCAGCAGCACCTGCCGCAATGCCGCACCTTCGCGCGCACGGGTCTCACGCAATTGCTGCAGCGCAGCCTCGGCGGCCTCCATGACGGCGTCGCGCAGCGCATCCTGTGTCAGTTCGGGTTCGGCGACAACCCCTGGCCAGCGCAGGATTTCACCCATACGCAGTCCGCCTGCCTGGGGAAAACGCGCCTGCACCTGTTGCTCCAGCGCCTGGAGTTGCGCCAGCGGTCCGTCGTTCAGCGTCACCGCCGCGCTGCCGACATCAACGCGCTGCAGATTGATGCGACACTCCAGCTTGCCGCGCGACAAGACTTTGGCAAGCAGTTCGCGGATCGCCGGCTCGAACGGCCGGCATTCGTCCGGCACGCGGAACAGCATGTCGAGAAAGCGGGAATTCACCGTACGGAATTCCACCGTTACCGTGGCGGTCCTGCCGCTGGGCGCACCATCGGCCCCGGTCAGGATAGCCTGGCGCGCTGCCGCACCATAGCCTGTCATGCTGTAGATCATGGAAACGTTCCTAAACGATGCTTGCAAAAAAGTGACTGGGTGACCCCGGCAGGACATGCGGCCAGATCAGTCTGTGCTGCCGCAGCCGCGCGCGTCGGAGCGTCGCATGGTGCGGCCATCCAACAGTAGGGCCTGGGCGGCTTTACAAGTGCCGCAATACCTCCGACAATCGCCGGGCCAACCTGTCGATGAGCCCCATGTCTGAATCCAAAGCCGGTCAGCCGCAAAAAAGCGCGCCCCTACCTGTTGGCACGCTGCTGTCCAATTACCGCATTGTAAAGAAGTTGGCGAGCGGCGGTTTCAGTTTCGTCTACCTGGCGGTGGACGAGCAGGGCGAGCCAGTGGCCATCAAGGAATACCTACCCTCTTCCCTGGCGCGCCGCGCCCCTGGCGAGCTGATTCCGCTGGTACCGGAAGAAAGCGCCTCCGCCTTCCGCATGGGTCTCAAGTATTTTTTCGAGGAAGGCCGCTCGCTAGCGAACATCGTGCATCCAAGTATCGTGCGCGTGCTCAAT
The DNA here is from genome assembly GCA_035539795.1 of Burkholderiaceae bacterium. Taxonomy (GTDB): domain Bacteria; phylum Pseudomonadota; class Gammaproteobacteria; order Burkholderiales; family Burkholderiaceae; genus Imbroritus. The sequence continues at coordinate 3,622 of DATLHT010000503.1, read as the reverse complement.
TTCTTCCGCGAGAATGGCACCGTCTACATGGTCATGGCCTACGAGGAAGGCAAGACGCTGCAAGAGCACATCCTGCACGCCCGGCAGCAGGGCAAGTCAAAAATGCTGCGAGAGCATGTGATTCGCAAAGTATTTCATGCCCTGATGAACGGGCTGCGCGAAGTCCATATCCACAAGCTGCTGCATCTCGACATCAAGCCCGGCAATATCTATCTGCGCGAGGACAACTCGCCGATCCTGCTCGATTTCGGCGCTGCACGGCAGATCCTGATGGCCGAGGGTTCGCGTTTCCAGCCCATGTATACGCCTGGCTTCGCCGCGCCGGAACTGTACACGCGTGGCGGCGCCCTGGGCCCGTGGACCGACATCTACAGCATCGGCGCAACACTCTATGCCTGCATGGCCGGCTCGCCGCCGCAGGAGGCCAACCAGCGCCACCGTGAAGACCGCGCACCGGCCCAGCTCAACCGCCTGCGCGCCTACTATACGGAAGGCCTGGTGGATCTCGTTGGCTGGTGCCTGAGCCTGCAGTCCGACGCCCGTCCGCAGAGCGTCTACCATCTGCAGAAGGTGCTGCGCGAGCAGTCCAACGCGCTGATCGACGCCACCACCCGTGCCCCGGCCACCCAGGCCATGACGGATGATGCGCCACTCGCCACGCGGATTCTGAGTATCTTCAAGGGGGGCGAGGAACGCAAGCGCGACCGCTCGGCGTGACGGCGTCAGCCGCCATGCCAGCCGTCATGTCTTGCGTATCGCCAGAGCCGAGCCATGCGATTTTCGGTCTATCAGGAAAGCAGAAAAGGCGGCCGCCGTATCAACCAGGACCGCATGGGCTATTGCTTCACCCGCGATGCCCTGCTGATGGTACTGGCGGACGGCCTTGGCGGCCATGCGCTCGGTGAAGTCGCGGCACAGCACGCCCTCCAGATCATCGCCCGGCAGTTCCAGGCGCAGGCGCGCCCTACCGTGCGCCGCCCCGCCGATTTCCTGCAAGACAGCATCCTGCAGGCACATCATGAGATCCACCGCTACGCGCGCATGAACAATCTGCGCGATGTACCGCGCACCACCATCGTCTGCTGCCTGATGCAAAACGACAGCGTGCAATGGGCGCATGCCGGCGACTCGCGCCTGTATTTCGTGCGGCAAGGCCAGCTGCTGACCCGCACGCGCGACCACTCAAAGATCGAGAACCTGCTGCAACAGCATCGCATCAGTGCCGAGGATGCGGCCCTGCATCCCGAACGCAACAAGCTTTACAACTGCCTTGGTTCGCCCAACCTGCCCCTCGTGGACATTGGCGAACCACAGACACTGTGCGCGGGTGACGTCGTCCTGCTATGTTCGGACGGCCTGTGGGGCAGCGTGCCGGAAATCGAACTGGTGCGGCAACTGAGCACGCTGTCGGTCGTCCAGGCCATTCCTAACCTCATCACGCAGGCGCTGCATCATGCCGGTGATTCGGCCGACAACACCACGGCCATTGGCATGATGTGGGAGAATGATCCCAATGCCGCGCGGCACGACACGGTGCTGACCGAATCGCTGCCACTCAATGCCTTCACCACCTCTATCCTGAGCCAGGAAGATGGCGCCGACGAGTTGTCGGAAGAAGACATCGAGCGCTCCATCGCCGAAATCCGCGCAGCCATCGACAAGAGCAGCAACTTCACGCGCTAGCCGCTTCTGGCCAGTTCCGGCCGGCCCGGCGCGCCGCCGCGGAGGTCGCGGTAAAATCCCGCCTTTCCCTGTCATCCACAATTCAAGGACACCCATGCGCCCCAGCGGACGTGCCGCCGACCAGCTTCGCCCTGTTTCCCTGACCCGCCACTACACCCGGCATGCCGAGGGATCGGTCCTGGTGGCCTTTGGCGATACGAAAGTGCTGTGCACCGCCAGCGTGCTGGACAAGGTGCCGCCGCACAAGCGCGGCAGCGGCGAAGGCTGGGTCACGGCCGAGTACGGCATGCTGCCGCGCTCGACCAACACCCGTTCCGATCGTGAAGCCGCACGCGGCAAGCAATCGGGCCGCACGCAGGAAATCCAGCGCCTGATCGGTCGTTCGCTGCGCTCGGTGTTCGACCTGTCGGCACTCGGCGAGTACACGCTACAACTCGATTGCGATGTGCTGCAGGCCGATGGTGGCACGCGTACCGCCAGCATCACGGGCGCGTTCGTGGCCGCGTACGACGCCGTCTCGACCATGCTCGACAAGGGCCAGATCGTAGCCAGTCCGGTGCGCGACTTTGTCGCCGCCGTGTCGGTCGGCATCGCCAACGGCGTGCCCGTGCTCGACCTCGATTACATCGAGGATTCGGCATGCGATACCGATATGAACGTGGTCATGACTGGCCAGGGCGGCTTCGTCGAACTGCAGGGCACGGCCGAAGGCACGCCGTTCTCGCGCGACGAGATGAATGCCATGATGGAACTTGCCGAGCGTGGCATCGCCCAGCTGGTACAGGCCCAACGCCAGGCGCTCGGCCTTTAACGCATCCTGCATCCCGCATCACGTCATGTCAGATATCGTCCTCGCCTCCAACAACCCCGGCAAGCTCGCCGAATTCTCGGCCCTGCTCGCAGCGCTGGAGATGAACGTCATCCCGCAGGGCCAGCTCGGCATTCCGGAAGCGGAAGAACCGCATCCCACTTTTGTCGAAAACGCACTGGCCAAGGCGCGCCATGCCAGCCGCCTGAGCGGCCTGCCCGCGCTGGCGGACGACTCCGGCATCTGCGTCGATGCGCTAGGCGGTGCGCCAGGCGTGTACTCGGCGCGCTTTGCGCAGATGGCTGGCGGCGAGAAATCCGATGCGGCCAACAACCAGCATCTGCTGCAACAGCTCGCCAGCCACGCCGACCGGCGCGCACACTACTACTGCGTGCTCGTCTATCTGCGCCACGCCGAGGATCCGCAGCCCCTGATCGCCGAAGGTTTCTGGCGCGGTGAAGTAACCGACGCCCCGCGCGGCGCCGGCGGCTTCGGCTATGACCCGTACTTCCTGCTACCTGCGCTGGGCAAGACAGCTGCCGAACTGGACAAGGCTGAAAAGAACCGCCTGAGCCATCGCGCCCAAGCCATGCAGCATCTGCTCGCCAGGTTGCGCGCACGTGACGCGGGCGAGGCCGGACCCCAATGATCCCCATTGTGCCGGCAGGTGCCACCACTGGCGTGCGTGCCGCCTTCAGCGAACCCGGACAGCTCAACCTGCCGGCCCTGCCCCCGCTGTCCCTGTATGTCCATTTCCCATGGTGCGTGCGCAAATGCCCGTACTGCGATTTCAACTCGCACGAACAGCCGGGCGGCGACATTCCTGAGCAACGCTATCTCGATGCCCTGCGCGCCGATCTAGAACAAGCGCTGCCGATGGTCTGGGGACGGCCCGTGCATACCGTGTTCATTGGCGGCGGCACCCCGAGCCTGCTCTCGGCTGCGGGCATGGACCGCTTGCTGTCGGACGTGCGCGCCCTGCTGCCGCTCGAAGCCGACGCCGAAATCACCATGGAAGCCAATCCCGGCACCTTCGAGGCCGAGCGCTTCCGCGAGTACCGCGCGAGTGGCGTCAACCGGCTGTCGATCGGTGTGCAGAGCTTCGACAGCCGGCACCTTGCCGCCCTCGGC
>DATLHT010000502.1:0-2387 GCA_035539795.1 Burkholderiaceae bacterium | reverse complement strand
GAAAAGACGTTTCGTATCGTAAAAATAATTTTGTATCTATTTGAATTTAAAAGGATAAATTTCTTGTTGTAATTGGCTATTCGGCTTGTTGCGTTGCCACAGCATTCCCTACACTCTTATATAAGACATATGACTTAGCGCCCGTTGGTCGAAGTGATGCGGGCTGGGTCAGTCGGACAAATTTCGTATGTCATCTCAGGAGAGTGAAAATGTCGCGTGAAGCCGAAGCCAAGAAACTGCAACAGGAATGGGACACGAATCCGCGCTGGAAGGGTATCAAGCGCGGTTACACCGCCGAAGACGTGATCCGCCTGCGCGGCTCGCTGCAGATCGAGCACACGCTGGCCAAGCGTGGCGCCGAGAAGCTTTGGGCCCTTATGAACAATGAGCCGTTCGTCAACGCCCTCGGCGCGCTGACCGGCAACCAGGCCATGCAGCAGGTCAAGGCCGGACTCAAGGCCATCTACCTGTCGGGCTGGCAGGTCGCGGGCGATGCCAATCTGGCTGGTGAAATGTATCCCGACCAGTCGCTGTACCCGGCCAACTCGGTGCCGCAGGTGGTCAAGCGCATCAATAACACTTTCCAGCGCGCCGACCAGATCCAGTGGAGCGAGGGCAAGGACGACATCGATTTCTTCGCGCCGATCGTGGCCGATGCCGAAGCCGGTTTCGGCGGCGTGCTGAATGCCTTCGAACTGATGAAGTCGATGATTGAAGCAGGCGCCGCTGGCGTGCACTTCGAAGACCAGCTGGCCTCCGTCAAGAAGTGTGGTCACATGGGCGGCAAGGTGCTCGTGCCGACGCGCGACGCTGTCGCCAAGCTCGTGGCTGCGCGTCTGGCTGCTGACGTGATGGGCGTGCCGACCGTGCTGGTCGCGCGTACTGACGCCGAAGCCGCCGACCTGCTGACCGCGGACGTGGATGACAACGACAAGCCGTTCTGCACGGGCGAACGTACGGTGGAAGGTTTCTACCGCACCAAGCCGGGCCTGGAACAAGCCATCTCGCGCGGCCTGGCCTATGCCGAGTACGCCGACCTGGTGTGGTGCGAAACCGGCAAGCCGGATCTGGAATATGCGCGCAAGTTCGCCGAAGCCATCCATGCCAAGTTCCCGGGCAAGATGCTGTCGTACAACTGCTCGCCGTCCTTCAACTGGAAGAAGAACCTCGACGACGCGACCATCGCCAAGTTCCAGAAGGAACTCGGCGCCATGGGCTACAAGTTCCAGTTCATCACGCTGGCTGGTTTCCACGCGCTGAACTACTCGATGTTCAACCTGGCCCACGGCTACGCCCGTAACCAGATGAGCGCCTTCGTGGAGCTGCAGGAAGCCGAATTCGCGGCAGCCGAGAAGGGCTTCACCGCGGTCAAGCACCAGCGCGAAGTCGGCACGGGTTACTTCGACGCCGTGACCCAGGCCATCGAAGGCGGCCAGTCGTCCACGACCGCCCTGAAGGGCTCGACGGAAGACGAACAGTTCTTCGACAAGAAAGTCGCCTGATCACTCTCCAGGCTGCTTACCGGTGCGCGACCAACGCACCGGGACCTTCTGCCCCGCGATCCGCGGGGCTTTTTCATGTGCGCGTGATTGGCTGCGTTAGCGGTATGCGTGCCCAAGGCACGCGTCTCCGACATGCTGTCAGATGTCCGTGGAGTAGCCAGGTCGTGCGTATTCCGCCTTGCTCTCGCAGCCGCCGAGCAGGTGTCAGTCAGCGGACAGCATGAGCGCTCGGCGTCTCGGGCTGTGGCACGAGGCCATAGGCTTCGGCCCAATGCAGCGTATGCCGTAACAGCCCGTCGATAAAGCGGTGTTCGGTTGCGGTGCATTGTGACCGGTGGTAACGGATCAGCAGCGCGACGCGCCGTGCCATCAGGCTGCCGAACCGGTACTGGGCATGCCGCAGGGCGCTTGACGCGGGATTGAGGCAAACCAGATAGCGCATCGCCGTGGCTTCAGCCTGCAGTGTGGCGCGTTCGATGTCGATCGGATCGGCGTGGGGGTGGCGGGTGACGTGATCCAGTGCGCTGACTTCAGCGAAGGCGGTCAGATAGGCATGCATGTCGCTCGACGTTGCTCGGGCGCGCTTGCGTTCGAGCGAGCGCATGGCGTGCTGCAATACACGTTGCATCAGCTGCGCGCGGTTGGCCAGATGGGTGGCCGGAGACGTCGGAGCAGATGCCGATGGGGCGGCAGTAGGAACGGCTACGCGGCGAAACGGCAGAATATTGGCCGGGGCATGATCCGTATGCAAAACGTGCGTCGAGTGGTCTGCCATCGTCATTCCTTATTAACAAAATGCGAGAGATAAGGGAAAAACTGGAAGCAGTATTGCACACGCTACTCATTAATTTTGTGAATTAGCGTGATATTGATATTGATATAAAT
>DATLHT010000501.1:0-4527 GCA_035539795.1 Burkholderiaceae bacterium | reverse complement strand
GGCTATCCCACGCCGCGTCACCTCGCGGCGCTCAGCGAACACGGCCCGACGCAACACCACCGGCGCTCCTTCGCCCCGGTGCGCCGCGCGCTGCTGGCTGTTGGCCGGTCCATGCCTGATGATGCAACCACAGGCACATCGTCTTTCTGATTTGAGTTTTCCGTGAAGCACATCACCTCCCGCGATAACCCGCTGTTCAAGCAGTTCAAGGCACTGGCCGGCTCGACACAGCAACGCCGCAAGGCCGGCCATTCGCTGCTCGATGGCGTGCATCTGGCCCAGGCGTATCTGGCGGCCGGAAAGGTGCCGGTCTGGTGCGTCGTTTCCGAGCGGCATGCCACGCGGCCCGACGTCGACGCCGTGCTGGCCCAGATGCCGGCGCAGACAGTGGTTGTGCTCAGCGATGCGCTGTTCGGCCAGCTGTCGACGGTGGTGAATGGCATCGACCTGCTGCTCGTCATTGACACGCCCGGCGGCCACCTGCCGGCCCGGATCGATACCGATTGCGTGATCCTCGATGCGATCCAGGACACCGGCAATGTCGGCTCCATCCTGCGCAGCGCGGCCGCGGCAGGGATCCGCCATGCCTTCCTTGGCACCGGTTGCGCCTTCGCGTGGTCGCCGAAGACCCTGCGCGCCGCCATGGGAGCGCACTTCAACCTCAATATCGTGGAGCACTGCACGCCCGAGCAACTGGCGCAGCGGCTGGCTGTACCGGTCTATGGCACGTCATCGCACGCGCAGGCAACGCTTTATGACCTGCCGTTGCAGACGCCGTCCGCATGGCTGATGGGGAACGAGGGCAGCGGGGTGACGGAAGCGTGGCAGCCGCTGATGACGCAAGCCGTCCGCATTCCCCAGCCGGGTGGCCAGGAGTCGCTCAATGTGGCTGCCGCCGCGGCCGTCTGCCTGTTCGAAATGGTGCGTCAGCGGACCCGCTAATGACCTGCTGATATGACGGTTCGGAGCGGCGGACGGGGCGTTCGCCGTCGACGGATGGCGGCGACGGGCGCATCACCGGGATAGCCTTGCGCCAGATGGCGCAGGCGGGAACACAGGCGAAAGGACGGACCGTCGAGGCGACGGCTCCGCCATGTGATGGCAACCGCTCAATAATCCCGCTCGACCTTGATTTCCTGCAGGATCGTCGTGGCGATCTCCTCGATCGACTTGTGCGTGGTCGACAGCCAGGTGATGCCTTCGCGACGCATCATGGCTTCCGCCTCGTTCACCTCGTAGCGGCAGTTTGCCAGCGCGGCGTACTTGCTGCCGGGGCGCCGTTCGTTACGGATTTCGGAGAGCCGGGCCGGGTCGATGGTCAGGCCGAAGATCTTCGACTTGTAGGTCAGTAGGGCCGAGGGCAGCTTGCCGCGTTCGAAATCGTCCGGGATCAGCGGATAGTTGGCCGATTTCAGGCCGTACTGCATGGCCAGGTAGAGGCTGGTCGGCGTCTTGCCGCTGCGCGACACGCCCACGAGGATCACATCCGCCTCGGCGAGGTTCTTGTGCGACTGCCCGTCATCGTGCATCAGCGAAAAGTTGATGGCCTCGATGCGATTCTTATAAGCCTCGGTGTCAGCATTCTGGTGCAGGCGGCCGATGGCGTGGGTCGATTTCAGGCCCAGCTCGTTTTCCAGCGGTTCGATGAACGTCTGGAACATGTTCAGGATCATCGCCTTGGAGTTACGCAGCACCTGGTTGGCGGCAGGGTCCACCAAGGTGGTGAACACGATCGGGCGCACGCCTTCAGCCTCGAACGCGTCATTGATGCGCCGCACTGCCAGATGTGCCTTGTCGATGGTATCCACGAACGGAATACGCACATTGCGGAAGCGGGTTTCGAACTGGGCCAGAATCGAATGGCTGAACGTTTCGGCAGTGATGCCGGTGCCGTCCGAGACGATGAAAACAGTGCGTGGCCCAGCTGGCGCGGGGGAAGACGAGGTCATTTTGGCGGGTTTTTTCAGTGGGTGCGGAGCGAAAATGCGGTGCAGCACGGTAGAATAGCGGCGATCGTTTCGCTAAGCAATTCTGTCCCCGCTTTATGGGGCGGGCCAAAAGTGGTTTAATTCCCACTTTGTGCGGCGCAGCAAGCGCTGCTGGCAGGCATGTTTAGCCAAGCGATCGCTCCGGTGGGTGCTTCCCGGGGTGCGCAACCAGTTTCTTACTTGTTTGGAGCAGTTATGACTAATCAGGCTATCGACAGCGCCTATGTGCTGCCGTTCGAGCAGTTGCGCATGCACGACGTCGAGATCGTGGGGGGCAAGAATTCCTCCCTCGGCGAGATGATCTCCCAGCTTGCGGATGCGGGCGTGCGCGTGCCGGGCGGCTTCGCCACCACGGCGCTGGCCTTCCGCGACTTCCTGACCCACAACAACCTGACCGAGCGCATTTCCCAGCGCCTGGCCGGCCTCGACGTCGAAGATGTCAAGGCACTGGCTGAAGCCGGCGCCGAGATCCGCAAATGGGTCGAAACTGCGCCGTTCCAGCCGCGCCTGGAGCAGGAGGTGCGCGAGCATTTTGCCCGCGTGGAAGCCGAGTCGGGCGTCAAGGGTTCGTTTGCCGTGCGTTCGTCGGCCACCGCTGAAGACCTGCCGGATGCCTCGTTCGCCGGCCAGCAGGAAACCTTCCTGAACGTGGAAGGCATCGAAGACGTGCTCGACAAGATCCGCGTGGTATTCGCCTCGCTGTACAACGACCGCGCCATTTCCTACCGCGTGCACAAGGGTTTCGCACATGACGGCGTAGCACTGTCCGCCGGCATCCAGCGCATGGTCCGTTCGGACGTGGGCGCCTCGGGCGTGATGTTCACCATCGACACCGAATCAGGCTTTGACCAGGTCGTGTTCATTACATCCAGCTACGGTCTGGGTGAAACGGTGGTGCAGGGTGCGGTGAACCCGGACGAATTCTACGTATTCAAGCCGACGCTGGCCCAGGGCAAATACCCGATCATCCGTCGCTCGATCGGCTCCAAGCTGATCAAGATGGAATTCACCCAGCCGGGCGAAGAAGGCCGGGTCAAGACCGTGGACGTGCCGGGCGAGCTGCGCAACCGCTACTCGATCACCGACGCCGATGTGACAGAGCTGGCCAAGTATGCCGTCATCATCGAAAAACACTACGGCCGCCCGATGGATATCGAATGGGGCAAGGACGGCAAGGATGGCAAGATCTACATCCTGCAGGCCCGCCCGGAAACGGTGAAGAGCCAGGCCGCCGGCAAGGTCGAACACCGTTACAAGCTCAAGGGCACCGCCCCCGTGCTGACCACCGGCCGCGCCATTGGCCAGAAGATCGGCACCGGCCCGGTCCGCGTGATCAACGACCCGTCCGAAATGGAACGCGTGCAGCCCGGCGACGTGCTGGTGGCCGATATGACCGACCCGAACTGGGAACCGGTGATGAAGCGCGCCTCCGCCATTGTCACCAACCGTGGCGGCCGCACCTGCCACGCCGCGATCATCGCGCGTGAACTGGGTGTGCCGGCCGTGGTTGGCTGCGGCGACGCGACCGATGTGCTGAAGGATGGCACGCTGGTGACCGTGTCGTGCGCCGAAGGCGACGAAGGCCGCATCTACGACGGCCTGCTCGATACCGAAGTGACCGAAGTCGAGCGCGGCGAACTGCCGGAGATGGACGTCAAGATCATGATGAACGTCGGCAATCCGCAGCTGGCTTTCGATTTCTGCCAAATCCCGAACGGCGGCGTGGGCTTGGCCCGCCTTGAGTTCATCATCAACAACAATATCGGCGTGCACCCGAAGGCCATCCTCGACTATCCGCAAGTCGACGGCGACCTGAAGAAGGCCGTGGAAAGCGTGGCCCGCGGCCATGCCAGCCCGCGTGCGTTCTATGTCGACAAGCTGACGGAAGGCGTGGCGACGATTGCTGCCGCGTTCTATCCGAAGCCCGTGATCGTGCGCCTGTCCGACTTCAAGTCGAACGAGTACAAGAAGCTGATCGGCGGCTCGCGCTACGAGCCGGACGAAGAAAATCCGATGCTGGGCTTCCGTGGCGCCTCGCGCTACATCGCTGACGACTTCGCCGAAGCGTTCGAGATGGAATGCAAGGCCATGAAGCGCGTGCGTGAAGACATGGGCCTCGACAACGTCGAAATCATGGTGCCATTCGTGCGCACACTCGGCCAGGCCGCCAAGGTCGTCGAGCTGCTCGGCAAGCATGGCCTGAAACGCGGTGAGAACGGCCTGCGCCTCATCATGATGTGCGAAGTGCCGTCCAACGCGATCCTGGCGGAAGAGTTCCTCGAGTACTTCGATGGTTTCTCGATCGGCTCGAACGACCTGACGCAGCTCACGCTCGGCCTCGACCGCGACTCCGGCATGGAACTGCTGGCCATCGACTTCGATGAGCGCGATCCGGCGGTCAAGTTCATGCTGCAGCGTGCGATCACCACGGCCAAGCAGCTCGGCAAGTACGTCGGTATCTGCGGCCAGGGTCCCAGCGACCACCCCGACTTCGCGCTATGGCTGCGCGACGAAGGCATCAGCTCGATTTCGCTCAACC
>DATLHT010000500.1:0-2009 GCA_035539795.1 Burkholderiaceae bacterium | reverse complement strand
GTCTGCATCGTCGAGAACCTGTTCGAGGACGGCGAGTGGGCGATCCTCGAGTGGCGCGACCCGCTGGGCCTGCGCGGCTGCGGCTTCTTCCGCGTCGTCGACGGACGCATCCGCTTCCAGCGCGGCTATTGGGACAAGCTGTCGTTCCTGAATCTGCATGGCCTTGAGCCATGAGCTACGGCCTGGCGGAATTCACGCGCGACCTTGGGCTGCCCGTTTCACAAGAAACAGCCGAACGGCTGGAAACCTTTCGCCGGCTGCTCGCCGAGTGGAATGAGCACACCAATCTGGTTGGCCCCAAGGAGCTCGATCTCTTCTGGTCGCGCCATGCGCTGGATAGCGCCCAGCTGCTCCGCGTCGCCCCGCCAGAGGCCAAACGCTGGATCGACCTCGGCTCCGGCGCTGGTTTCCCGGCGCTGGTCTTGGGCTGCTTCCTGGCCGAGCGGGACGGAGCGAGTGTTCATATGGTGGAATCCGTGGGCAAGAAGGCCCGGTTCCTGAATGAGGTAATCCAGGCCGCCAGATTGCCTGGGCAGGTGTTCAACCTCCGGATCGAGGATTTCGGCGCCGGATCTGGGCGGTATGATGTGGTGACGGCGCGCGCGCTCGCGCCCTTGAACCGACTCATCCCCTATGCGAAGCCGATTCTCGATCGCGGCGCGCAAGGTCTCTTCCATAAAGGCGCTGACCTAGACGCCGAGATGGCCGCCGCGAACGACGCTCTAAGTGGTGGGGCGTACCAGGCAGATGTGCTGGAAAGCCTTAGCGATCCGCGCGGCCGCATTGTTCGTGTCACGAAGGCTGCTGCGCGTTCCTAAGGCTCCGAGAAGGAGTGGTGGGACATGCGCGCTTTGGCGATCGCCAACCAGAAGGGCGGGGTGGGTAAGACAACCACCGCCATCAATCTCGGCACCGCTTTGGCGGCGGCGGGAAAGAGCGTGTTGATCTTCGACACCGACCCACAAGGCAACGCCTCGACTGGCATCGATATTCATCCAGAGGATCGCAAGATTACGAGCTATGATGTGCTCGTCGGCAATCACACTTTGTCGAAGGCGATCATGCCGACGAAGGTGCCGAGCCTCTACATCGCGCCAGGCGATGCGAACCTCTCAGGCGTCGAAACTGAATTAATGGCGGGCGGGCGTGCGCAATTTCGTTTGCGCGATGCGGTCGCGCAATTCCGCGCGGAATCGCAGCTTAATATCGATTACATGCTGATCGATTGCCCGCCGTCATTGAACGTGTTGACGGTGAATGCGCTGACCGCGGCGGATGCCGTGCTGGTGCCGTTGCAAGCGGAATATTTCGCGCTCGAAGGTCTCGCGCAATTGGTGGCGACCATCAACGCGGTGAAGGCCAACCTCAATGCCACGCTTGAGATCCAGGGCGTTGTGCTGACGATGTACGACAAGCGCACCACTTTGAGCGAGCAGGTGGCGACCGAAGTGCGCACGCACTTCCCGGACAAAGTCTATGAAACAGTGATCCCGCGGAATGTGCGCATCAGTGAAGCGCCGAGCCACGGGCTACCGGCCATCATCTACGATCAGAACGCTTCGGGTAGCAAAGCGTACATCCAGCTTGCCAAAGAACTGATCGAACGGGAGCGCAATCTACAAGCGGCGTAGATGCCGGTGGGAAATTTTTACCCGTAGGTAAGACCTACCTAGCGAAAGTTTAAGCATACCGATTCGGGTCGGGGTAGGAGCAGGGCATGAGCGATTTAAGACCACGGGGGCTGGGGCGCGGGCTGTCAGCATTGCTGGGCGAGCCTGTCCGCACCGAGCCGCCGGCGGCCCAGCCGACGCCTGCGAATAGTTGGGCCCAGCCCCAACCTGAACCACCGCGCGCGCCGATCGAGCCGCCGCGCAATGTGTTCGAGCTGCCGATCGCCGCGAACAATCCGCCGCAACCGGCGCCCACGCCAGCCGCGCCGAGTTCTGTGTTCGGCGAACCGGCCGCTCCGCCGGTTGCTCCAGTTGCGCCAGCCGCACCCACTCCGGCCC
>DATLHT010000499.1:0-9531 GCA_035539795.1 Burkholderiaceae bacterium | reverse complement strand
CCATGATCGTTGCACGAATTGGTCGAATGCTACAAAAACAACAGGCGCAGAGGGCACGCGCGAGGCAAAAAACCCATCATGCCGGTTTTTGCAAGCGACGCCAACCATTCCCGCCGATCCAGCATGTGCTTTGATCGGCGCCTGGATCGTGCCGATCGGCCGCGCCAGAAGCGCAGGGAATGCCGCAATCCGTTTTATAATGCTCGTTTTCCCCAATCGGCCCAGCGCCCCAATCCGGTGAAAGTTTTCCGCGGCCTGCCCAATGCCGAAAGCCAGGCGCCCTGTGCGCTGACCATCGGCAACTTCGACGGTGTCCACCGTGGACACCAGTCGCTGCTGGCGCGCGCGCGCGCAGCCGCCGACGCACGCGGCCTGCCGCTGTGCGTGATGACCTTCGAACCGCATCCGCGCGAATTCTTCACACCGGACAGCGCGCCCACCCGCATCACTTTGCTGCGCGACAAGCTGGAAGCCTTGCGCAGCAACGGCGTGGACCGCGTGGTGGTCGAGCATTTCAACGCCCATTTCGCCGCGCAGACGCCCGCCGAGTTCGTCAAGCACGTCCTGGTCGAAGGCCTGCATGCCAAATGGGTGCTGGTGGGCGATGACTTCTGCTACGGGGCACGCCGCGCCGGCGATTTCTCCACCCTGCAGGATGCCGCACAACAGTATGGCTTCGAAGTCGAGCAGATGGGCGCGATTTCGGAAGGTGGCGTGCGCATCTCCAGTACCGCGGTTCGCGAAGCGCTGGCCAAGGGAGACCTGGAGCACGCACGCCGTTTGCTCGGCCATGGCTATGCCATCAGCGGCCATGTTGTGCACGGCAAGAAACTCGGTCGACAACTGGGTTTCCCCACCCTGAACCTGCGCATCTCGCACAAGCGCCCCGCAGTCTCGGGGATTTTCGTGGTCCAGGTGCACGGTCTGGCAGATCACCCTGTGCCGGGCGTCGCCAGCATTGGCGTGCGCCCCACGGTGGAGGATGCCGGCCGCGTGCTGCTGGAAGTGCATCTGTTCGATTTCAATGCCGACATCTACGGCCGCCTGATCCGTGTGGAATTCATGAAGAAGCTACGCGACGAGATGCGCTACGACTCGCTCGAAGAACTGCAGGTTGCCATCGCCCAGGACTGCACCGACGCACGCGCTTTTTTCCAGAAGCTGCAGGATGGCGCCTCACCGGAGACCGGTTCGCGGGTCTTTGCCACCTCGGCCACCGACCGAATTCCCTAGTCGATCCACCCGAAGCGCGGCCGGCCTTTCGCTGCACCGTACCGTGCCGCCCTGATCGACTTTACGAGAATCCACATGTCCCAGACCAAAAACAGCAAGCAACCGAGCAAGTACCCCGTCAACCTTCTCGATACGCCATTCCCGATGCGCGGCGACCTGCCCAAGCGCGAGCCGCAGTGGGTGAAGCAATGGCAAGAGAAGAAGCTTTACCAGAAGATCCGCAAGGCCCGTGCCGGCGCCAAGAAATTCGTGCTGCACGATGGCCCGCCGTATGCCAATGGCGATATCCACATCGGCCATGCGGTCAACAAGGTCCTCAAGGACATGATCGTCAAGGCGCGCGGCCTCTCCGGCCTCGACGCTGTGTACGTGCCGGGCTGGGACTGCCACGGCATGCCGATCGAGATCCAGATCGAGAAGCAGTTCGGCAAAGGCCTGCCGGTGCAGGAAGTCCAGGCCAAGGCGCGCGCCTATGCCAAGGAGCAGATCGACCGCCAGCGCGAGGATTTCAAGCGCCTCGGCGTGCTGGGTGACTGGGATGATCCTTACCTGACGATGAACTTCCGCAATGAAGCGGACGAGATCCGCGCGCTCGGCAAGATTCTTGAAAAGGGTTATGTATTCCGCGGCCTGAAGCCGGTGAACTGGTGCTTCGACTGCGGTTCCGCACTGGCGGAAGCCGAAGTGGAATACCGCGACAAGACCGACCTGTCGATCGATGTAGCCTTCCCGTTCGCCGAAGCGGAAAAAGTCGCGGCGGCCTTCGGCCTGCCCACACTGCCGGCCAAGCCGGGCAGCATCGTGATCTGGACCACCACGCCGTGGACCATCCCGTCGAACCAGGCGCTGAACGTCCACCCGGAGATCCGCTACGCGCTGGTGGAGACCGACGCCCGCCTGCTGATCCTGGCCGAAGAACGCGTCGCCGAGTGCCTCAAGACCTATGGCCTCGAAGGCACGGTGATCGCCGTCGCCGATGGCGCGGCGCTGGCTGATCTGCGCTTCCATCATCCGCTGGCCGGCGTGGACGCCGGCTATGCGCGCACCTCGCCGATCTACCTCGGCGACTACGTGACCACCGAGAGCGGTACCGGCATCGTGCACTCCGCGCCGGCCTACGGCATCGAGGACTTCCAGTCATGCAAGGCGCATGGCCTGAGCGATGCCGACATCATCAGCCCGGTGATGGGCGACGGCGTGTATGCCGCATCGCTGCCGCTGTTCGGCGGCCTGTCGATCTGGGATGCCAACCCCAAGATCGTCGAGACGCTGCGCGCTGCCGGCACGCTGCTGCACGCCGAGAAGTACGCGCACAGCTATATGCACTGCTGGCGCCACAAGACACCGATCATCTATCGCGCCACCTCGCAGTGGTTCGCCGGCATGGACGTCAAGCCCAACGACGGCAACCCGACACTACGCGAAACGGCACTGGCCGGTATTGAGGAAACCGAGTTCTTTCCGGCCTGGGGCAAGCAGCGCCTGCACAATATGATCGCCCACCGCCCCGACTGGACGCTGTCGCGCCAGCGGCAGTGGGGGGTACCGATGGCCTTCTTCGTACACCGCGAAACCGGCGCGCTGCATCCGCGCACGCCGGAATTGCTGGAAGCCGTGGCCAAGCGCGTCGAACAGCACGGCATCGAAGCCTGGCAGACGCTCGATCCCAAGGAACTGCTTGGTGACGAGGCCGCGCAATACGAGAAGAACCGCGACACGCTCGACGTGTGGTTCGACTCCGGCACCACGCACTGGCACGTCATCCGCGGCTCGCACCGCGAAGCGCTGTTCGATCCGTCCGCCGACACGCCCGAGGGCCGCACGGCCGACCTGTACCTGGAAGGCTCCGACCAGCATCGCGGCTGGTTCCACTCCTCGCTGCTGACGGCCTCCATGCTGTACGGCAAGCCGCCGTACAAAGCGCTGCTCACGCACGGCTTCACGGTTGACGGCGAAGGCCGCAAGATGTCGAAGTCGGTTGGCAATACGGTGTCGCCGCAGGATGTGGCTAACAAGATGGGCGCGGAAATCATCCGCCTGTGGGTCGCCAGCACGGATTATTCCGGCGAACTGTCGATCTCCGATGAGATCCTTAAGCGCGTGGTCGAAGGCTATCGACGCATCCGCAACACGCTGCGCTTCCTGCTCGCCAACCTGGCCGACTACGACCACGCCAAGCATGCGCTGCCGCCAGAGCAATGGCTGGAGATGGACCGCTACGCCGTGGCCATGACCGCCTCGCTGCAGAAGGAAGTGCTGTCGCACTACGATGTGTACGAATTCCACCCAGTGGTCGCCAAACTGCAGACCTTCTGCTCGGAAGACCTCGGCGGCTTCTACCTCGACGTGCTCAAGGACCGCCTGTACACCACGGCGCCCGATTCGCCAGCGCGCCGCGCTGCACAGAACGCACTGTTCCACATCACCCAGGCGATGCTGCACTGGATGGCGCCATTCCTCAGCTTCACCGCCGAGGAAGCATGGCAGGTGCTGGCACACGGCACCGAGCACACCGACACCATCTTCACTAGCACCTATTACGCCGTGCCGGCCATCGACAACGCCGATGACCTGCAGGTGAAGTGGCAACTGATCCGCGATGCCCGTGGCGAAGTCACGCGCCAGCTGGAAGATGTGCGTACCGCCGGCGGCATCGGTTCGTCGCTGCAAGCCGAGGTGTCGATCCTGGCTGGCGGCCCGACCTACGACGCACTCGCCAGCCTTGGCGACGACCTGCGCTTCGTGCTGATCACCTCGGCCGCCACGGTCGCGCGCGCGCCGGAAGGCGGCGACCTGCTGGTGACAGTGACACCCTCGACGCACGAGAAATGCGAGCGCTGCTGGCACTATCGGGCCGATGTCGGCCACGATGCCGCCCACCCCACGCTGTGCGGCCGTTGCACCAGCAACCTGTTCGGCGCCGGCGAACCGAGGAGCGCTGCCTGATGGCTAAACGTTCCGCATCCAGGGGCAACGTCGGCGGCCTTGCGCTGTGGCTGGGACTGTCCGCCCTGATCATCCTGCTGGACCAGCTGAGCAAGATCGCCGTGCTGCGCACTTTCGCCTATGGCGAAGCGCGGCCGGTTACGGACTTCTTCAATCTGGTGCTGGTCTACAACCGTGGCGCAGCCTTCTCGTTTCTGGCGCAGGCCGGGGGCTGGCAACGCTGGCTGTTCACCGCCATCGGCGTGGCGGCGACTGTGTTCATCATCTGGCTGCTGAAGCGCCATGCCGGGCAACGCATGTTCTGCCTGGCGCTCGCGCTGATCATGGGCGGCGCACTCGGCAATGTGATCGATCGCGTCGCCTACGGTCATGTCATCGACTTCCTCGACTTTTATGTCGGCCGCTACCACTGGCCGGCCTTTAACTTGGCCGACTCGGCCATCTTTCTCGGGGCAGCGCTGCTGATCCTCGACGAAATCCGCCGCGTGCGGCGCCAGTCCTGACACACAGCGCCGCGATGCAGGGGTGCTTTGTCCCACACCGAGTCGCGGGGTCCCACCCATGGGCGCCCAGACCTTTGGGAGGTGTAACGCGCCACGCGCCCTTTTCCACGTGGTTTACACTAGCGACTAACAGGCGCGCCCTGCGCCGCTTCTCAGAGCTTCGATCGCCATGGACCTGCAAGGCAAACATCTCGTACTGGGCTTGACGGGCGGTATCGCCTGCTACAAATCCGCTGAACTGGTACGGCTGCTGACCAAGGCAGGAGCGACGGTGCAGGTTGTCATGACCGAGGCCGCCGCGCAGTTCATCACGCCGGTGACCATGCAGGCCCTGTCGGGCCGGCCGGTCTACATGAGCCAGTGGGATGCGCGCATGCCCAACAACATGGCGCATATCGACCTGTCGCGCGAAGCCGATGCGATTCTCGTCGCACCCGCCTCCACCGACTTCCTCGCCAAGCTGGCCCATGGACTGTGCGACGATCTGCTGTCCACGCTGTGCATTGCCCGCGACTGCCCGCTGCTGGTGGCGCCGGCCATGAACCGCCAGATGTGGCAGGCGCCAGCCACTCAACGCAATGCCGCACAACTGCGCGCCGATGGCGTGACGCTGCTCGGTCCCGACAGTGGCGCACAGGCCTGCGGCGAAACCGGGGATGGACGCATGCTCGAGCCAGAGGACCTGCTCGAGGACGTCATTGCCTTTTTCCAGCCCAAGATACTGCGCGACAAGCGCATCGTCATCACTGCCGGCCCGACCTTCGAACCGATCGACCCGGTGCGTGGTATCACCAACCGTTCCAGCGGCAAGATGGGTTTCGCCATTGCACGTGCGGCCCGTGAGGCTGGTGCCGACGTTCACCTGGTCGCCGGTCCGGTCGCCCTTCCGACCCCGCGCGGCGTGCTGCGTACCGATGTCGGCACGGCGCAGCAAATGCTAGAGGCCGTGCAGGCAAACGTGCGCGATTGCAATATATTCATTGCTGTGGCCGCCGTCGCGGACTGGCGCGTCGCGACTGTCGCCGAACAGAAACTCAAAAAAGCCAACGATCGGGATGTTCCCGCCCTGTCGTTTATCCAGAACCCGGATATCCTGGCCACTGTAGCGGCCATGCCGAACCCACCCTATTGCGTCGGCTTTGCCGCAGAGAGCGAGCAACTCGAATCATTCGGCGAAGCAAAACGGCAACGCAAGAATATTCCGCTCCTTGCGGGCAATCTTGGTCCATCGACCTTCGGACAGGATGACAATGAAATCATCCTGTTTGACGCACGTGGCATGGAACGTCTTCCACGTGCCTCCAAGCTCGAACTTGCCCGCCGGTTGGTCGCAGCGATCGCTGTCCGCCTGCCGCATTGATCCGGTCATCCAGTTTATTCACCTGCCCCATCCTCAAGAGATTCGAGCGCGCTACTCCCCGCGCAAGATAGTGTGCAGGAGGCACTGTACGGGTGCACTCCGCACCAAGATATCCGGTGTAATCGCATCCGCCTAAGCCCACCCCCGGGGTTCTGTTCCCAATAGACACAACATCCTATCTTTGGCATGATGAGGTGGCACGTTCGTTGCTGATCCTTGTGGCGCCACATCAGTTCCCTGAATTTCGCCATCTATCCCAAGGGGGATCGAATCATGCCGTGCCTGTCCCGCATCAAGAAATTGCTGGCTGTCTCGCTGCTCGCAGTCCTGCCCGGTCTGGCAGCCGCCCAAACCTATCCCAACCGCGAAATCCACCTGGTCGTGCCGTTTCCGCCAGGAGGTGCCGTCGATATCCTGGCGCGAGCCATCGGCCAGAAGATCGGCGAGTCGCTAGGCAGATCTGTGGTGATCGACAACCGCGCAGGCGCGGGTGGGGCTGTCGGCTCGGCCTACGCGGCCAAGGCCCCGGCAGATGGCTACACCCTGCTGATGGGCTCTACCAGTTCCATTTCGATCAACCCTGCTCTGAACGCCAAGCTGCCATACCAACCGCAGCGTGATTTCACGCCAATCAGCCTCGTGGCCTACGTGCCTCACCTGCTCGCCATCAGCCCGTCCGTACCAGCCAGGAATGTCCCGGAATTCATTCAGTATGCGAAAGCGCAACCAAAGCCCCCGGCCTTCGCTTCAGCCGGACCTGGCTCCCCTCATCATCTGGCGGGCGAGATATTCAAGTCCAGTACTGGTATCGATCTGCTGCACGTCCCATACAAAGGCACTGGCCCGGGCCTGGTTGAACTGATGTCTGGCGAGGTTCAGCTCATGTCGGTTGAGATGGTTGCGGCCCTGCCGCATGTTCAGACTGGCAAGCTCAAGGTACTCGGTATCGCGGCTCCCAAGCGCAGCCCGCTTGCGCCAGAGATTCCGACGATCGCCGAAGCCGGCCTGCCGGGATTCGAGATCACTTCCTGGTACGGTGTCTTTGCACCCGCGGGTACGCCACCCGAAATCGTCACCCTGCTCTCGCAAACCATCAACACAGCGCTGCAATCGCCGGAGATGAAGGAGAGCCTTGCGAAAATGGGTGCCACGCCCGGCGGCGGGACCGCCCAGGAATTTGCCGCGCACGTGAGGCGCGAAGACCAGAAATGGTCGTCGGCCGCCAAGAAGGCTAACGTCCGCCTCGATATGTAACCCGTCATGCCAGGGAGGAGATATGGCAGCCCTTCAGACATCCAGACTCAGTTATGCATTTGGGGTGAAGATCGATGGCCTGGACCTGAGAAAACCAATCGACAACGCGACCATCGAAGAAATCCGCGCGTTGTGGAATACATACGGTATTGTTCTTCTGCGGGATCAGGACATTTCGCCTGAACAACTGATCGAATTCAGCGCACGCTTCGGCGAACTGGACCTGCACGAAACGCTCGCACCGTTCCGGCACCCGGATCATCCTGAACTATTCGTCCTCTCCACCATCGCAGTCGATGGCAAACCCTCGGTCAGTGAAAATGTCGGACGACATTGGCACTCCGATCTGTCTTACACCCTGCGACCGCCGTTGGGTTCGATTTTTCATGCCAAGATTCTGCCGGAAGTTGGCGGTGACACCATGTTTACCAGCATGCACGCTGCCTATGATGGGCTGTCCGACACGATGAAATCCGTGATCGAGCCTCTGTGGGCCGTGCACGATTACATGCAGGTCGAAAACATGAAAAAACGCGACCCGGGACTGGTAGAGACGTTGCGCAAAGCAAACCCGCCAGTTGCACAGCCGCTGGTACGGGTGCATGAGGAAACAGGGCGCAAGGCACTGTATCTGAGCGAACAGATGACCAGGCGCATTGAAGGTATGACGGAGCGCGAGTCGGCACCGCTCATGCGCATGCTGTTCGAGCATTCTGTTGACCCGCTGTACACCTATCGCCATCGGTGGGCACCGAACGATTTGCTGCTTTGGGACAACCGTAGCACCATGCATCTGGCGCTGGCCGATTTCGCCCCTGGCGCAGCGCGATACTGCATGCGAACGACAATTTTGGGGACGCCCCAGGGTCGACTCGCTTCGCCCGCACCATAAGTCCAAGCGTGAAGATATTTGCTCCGGTCCGACTGCCCACCGTCAACACAGTCGATGACCGGTGCTCTTCGCGACCGTATGCCCGTGAGTCCACCATCCGGGCCCTCAACCCTCAGGAGCGCCTACGACGACGGCCAACGACAACGTACAATGCGACTCAACCACTTCGATCACCATGCCACAACCGCTCATGACACGCCGCTGCGCTGTCTGGCAGCACCTGAGCGGGAGTCGGCATGCACTTTTCCGGATGAGAAGCATATGCATAGAAAAATTGAAGCACGTATCGTCAATGACCAGCTGGGCAAGGATTTTCCGCTCCCCGACTATGCCACGGACGGCTCCGCTGCGATGGATCTGCGTGCCTGCCTTGATGAAGCCATCACAATTGGCGCCGGCGACCAGGCGCTGATCAAGACCGGTCTGGCGATCAACATGATGGACCCGGGCCTCGTGGCCATTGTGGCATCACGCTCAGGGCTCGCGCTCAAGCACCAGATTCATGTGGCGCAAGGCATTGGAGTGATCGATGCCGACTACCACGGCGAGATCGCGGTGATCCTCGCCAACTCCGGAAAGGAACCATTCGTGGTCCAGCCGGGCGAACGCATTGCACAATTGATGTTCATGCCCGTGGTGCAGGTCGCGCTCAATTTCGTGCCCGAATTCTCGACCGTAACGGAGCGTGGTACCGGCGGCTTCGGCAGTACTGGCCGCCACTGAGCGAAATCAGACGCCGATTCCATACATAGGCGGGATCGGCAGTGACGGCCGCCCCCTTGAAAGACGGGCGCGGCACCACATCTCGGCCTGCCGACTCAGTCTCTTACCACCTCACTACGTGCCACACGATCGTGGCACGCGCAAAAAAAAGACGACCCGAAGGTCGTCCGTCCAACGGAAGCGCACCGGAGTGCGCTTCCTTGCCAAGCCGGTCAGGCCTCGGCCGCCTCCTGGGTCGGCGGCGCGGAGGCAGGTTCCTCGAACGCCAGCTGGATCGCATCGTGCTCGTCGAGATCGACGTGCACCTTGCCACCCTTCACCAGACGCCCGAACAGCAGTTCGTCGGCCAGCGCCTTGCGGATCAGGTCCTGGATCAGGCGCTGCATCGGGCGTGCACCAATCAGCGGATCGAAGCCCTTTTTCGCCAGGTACTTGCGCAGCGCTTCGGAGAAGGTCGCATCGACCTTCTTCTCGTGCAGTTGTTCCTCGAGCTGCATCAGGAACTTGTCGACCACGCGCATGATGATTTCCTCATCGAGCGCACGGAAGCTGACGATGGCGTCCAGGCGGTTGCGGAACTCCGGCGTGAACAGGCGCTTGATGTCGGCCATCTCGTCGCC